>JBEVMD010000263.1:0-6808 GCA_040508835.1 Duganella sp.
TCTGTGACGTCCCCTACGCCTTCATCACGCTGGTGGACGCCGAGCGCGTCTTCGTGAAGTCGTTCACCGGACTGTCGATCGACTCGCTGCCGCGCGGGCAATGCTATTGCTCGCTGGCCGTGCTGGGCGAAGAGTCCACGGAAATCTGCGACCTGAGCAAGGACGCCCGCACCGCCAACATGCCGCTCACCACGGAAGCCCCGCACATGCGCATGTACAGCAGCGTGGCGCTGGTGTCGGCCGACGGGTTTGCCATTGGCACGCTGTGCGTGATGGATACCCGGCCTGGGCGCCTGGGCGACGACCAGCGCGCCATGCTGGCCAAACTGGCGCGCCAGGTGATGGCGCTGATCGAACTGCGCGCCAGCGAAAAAACCCTGGCGGCCACCGTGCGCGAGCTGGAACTGCTGGCCACCACCGACGAGCTGACGGGCCTGCACAACCGCCGTTCGCTGCTGCACCGGCTGCGGTTCGAAACGGCGCGCGCGCGGCGCTTCCGGGCGCCGCTGTCGGCCGTCATGATCGATCTCGACTACTTCAAGCGCATCAACGATGAATTCGGCCATGCGGCCGGCGACCAGGTGCTGGCCGCCATCGGCCTGCTGCTGCGCGAACACGTGCGCGTGATCGATATCGCCGGCCGCTACGGCGGCGAGGAACTGTGCGTGGTGCTGCCGGGCACGCCGCTGGCCGGCGCCCTGCGGTTTGCCGAGTCGCTGCGACTGCGCATTGCCGCACAGACGCACGAAATCGGCCCGCGCATGCTCGGTGTCACGGCCAGCCTGGGCGTGGGCACGTTCGACCATCTCGAAATTGCCGACGCCGAAAGCCTGCTGCGCCAGGCCGACGCCGCGCTGTTCCGCGCCAAGCGGGGCGGCCGCAACCGCGTTGAAGGTCCCTCCACCGAGCACCTCTGAAAGGAATCCGCCATGCCATCCGCTACCTTGAACGGCGTCGTCATTGCCCAGGCTAATGACGACGAAGTGAAAATCGTCGAAAACAATGTGTACTTCCCGCGCTACGCGGTCAAGGCCGACTACCTGCAGCCCAGCGCGCACACGTCGCGCTGCCCGTGGAAAGGCGTCGCCAGCTACTACCACGTGAGTGCCGACGGCAAGACCAGCGACAACGCCGCCTGGTACTACCCCGAGCCGCTCGAGGCGGCCAGCGACATCCGCGACCATATCGCGTTCTGGCGCGGCGTGGACGTACAGCGCTAGGGCTCGATGAGCTACTCCCACCGACTTTGCAGCACGCAGGCGTCCGGCGATGGGCTGGTGCAGCGCTGCCAGCCCGACTGACTCATGGATAACATCACCCACAGCATTATCGGCTTTGGCGCCGGAGAGCTCATCCATCGCAGTCTGCCCCCGGAAACCCAGGAACACGAGCAAGGCATACGCCACCGCCTGCTGCTGGTCGCGTGCGTGCTGGCCAGTAATTTCCCGGACCTGGACCTGGTGCTGACCAAGCTGCTGCCGGCTCCGCTGGGCTACCTGCTCAACCATCGCGGCCACACCCATACGGCCTTGCTGGCGATACCGCAGGCGCTGCTGCTGGCGGCGCTGCTGTGGTGGCTGTGGCCGTCCGCGCGGCAGCTGCTGCGGGCCAGCAGCACGGCGCGACGGGGGCTGGCGCTGAGCATCGTGACCGGGTTCGCGCTGCACCTGGGCATGGATTACACCAATTCGTATGGCGTGCACCCGTGGTATCCGTTCGACGGCCGCTGGATCTACGGCGACATGGTGTTCATCGTCGAACCGTTGTTCTGGGTGGCGATCGGCGTGCCGATGGCACTGATCATGCGCTGGCGCACCGCGCGCTGGATCGCATTGGCGGGCCTGCTGGCGGCCCTGGTCGGGTTTGCCGTCAAAGGTTATCTGGGCTGGGTGGCGCTGGCCATCCTGCTCAAGGTGGGCGTGTTTTGCGGCGCCGTGCAGACGCGCGCGGGCCGGCGCGGCATGGCCGGCGTGGCGGCGGGCTTGCTGGTGGGGGCGGGGTTTATTGCAGTCCAGGGCGTGGCGTCGCACGCGGGACGAGGACAGATCACGGCCGCGCTGCACCAGGTCGATCCCGGCGCGCGCGTGCTGGACGTGGTGATGACGGCGTTTCCGTCGCAGCCGCTGTGCTGGGCGTACGTGAGCGTGGAAAGCAACGAGGCAGCCGGCACCTACCGCATGCGGCGCGGCATTGCCAGCATCGCGCCGCACTGGCTGGCCCCGTTGTCGTGTTCGCCGGGGCTGGTGGAGCAGGGCGCGTCGGTGGCGCTGGCGCCCGGCATCGTCCAGTTCGAAACGGAGCAGGACAGCCTGCAGCAATTGCGGTCGCTCAGCGCCCATAACTGCCTGGTCAACGCCTGGCTGCGCTTCGGCCGTGCGCCGGCGCTCGATGCGGCCGCCGGCACCTTGTCCGATTACCGCTTTGCCATGACGCCACGCGGCAACTTCACCAGCCTGGACGTGGCGCCTGAGCAGCCATGCCCGGCAGGAGTGCCGAACTGGGGGTATCCGCGCGCCGACCTGCTGACGCCCGCCGTCGATTAAGGGGGCGGATGCACCGTTGCGGTGCTTGCTCAGCTGTAACGTGTGGTATCACTACCACAATGCAGCGTAGAATGCACCGCATAAAGATAAAAAATGCAAAAAACCCGGATTCTTCTTGGCACAACAATTGCAGTGCTATCCAGAAAGGAAGATTATCGAATCTTACGGAGGTCGTTATGAATGTATTGCAAGACAAACCAAAATCGCAGGCTGTGCACGAATCGTCGGCCGATGAACACCGTCCCCGCAGCGAGCGCATTGCCGCCCGCGGCGTGCACCTGGGCAAGGGCAAAGCCCGCTATCTGATTCCGCTGGTGGGCCTGGCCCTGCTGGCGTCGATGGCGTTCGCGTCCGCCTGACGCGTCAGACGACCTTGATGTCGTCCAGCGGCCAGCGCGACCGCACGTTGAAGCCATAGTCGCGCTGGGCGGCGTCCGGGTTGATCATCAACCGCATGGCGCCCGCAAAAGCGATCATGGCGCCATTGTCGGTGCAAAACTCGAGTTCCGGGTAAAACACCTTGAACTTCTTGCTGGCGGCAGCCGCATTGAGCGACGCCCGCAGCTGCGCGTTGGCGCCCACGCCGCCGGCAATCACGAGCCGCTTGAGGCCCGTGTGCTTCAACGCCGACACGCACTTGGCCGTCAGCACTTCCACGATCGCATCGACAAACCCGCGCGCGATATTCGCCTTGTCCTGGTCGCAGATATTGGCCACGACCTTCTCTTCGTGGTTTTTCACCACCGTCAGCACCGCCGTTTTCAGGCCGGAAAAGCTGAAATTGAAATCCTTGGTATGCAGCATCGGACGCGGCAGCTTGTACGCGGTCGGGTCGCCGAACTCGGCCAGGCGGGAAATGGCGGGGCCGCCCGGATAACCGAGTCCCAGCAGCTTGGCCGACTTGTCGAACGCTTCACCGGCAGCGTCGTCGAGCGTTTCGCCCAGCAGCGTGTATTGGCCCACGCCATCGACGCGCATCAGCTGGGTATGCCCGCCCGACACCAGCAGCGCAATGAACGGAAACTCGGGCGGCTGCGAGGCCAGCAACGGCGACAGCAGGTGGCCTTCCAGGTGATGCACGCCCAGCACCGGCTTGTCCAGCGCCAGGCCCAGGCTGCATGCGACCGACGAACCGACCAGCAGCGCGCCGGCCAGGCCGGGGCCTTGCGTGTAGGCGATGGCGTCGATATCGGCCAGCGACTTGCCGGCGCCTTCCAGCGTTTGCGTGAGCAGCGGAATGGCGCGGCGGATATGGTCGCGCGAAGCCAGCTCGGGCACCACGCCGCCGTATTCCTCGTGCATGGCCACCTGCGAGTACAGGGCGTGCGATAACAGGCCGTGCTGCGTGTCGTACAACGCGAGGCCGGTTTCGTCACAGGAGGATTCAACGCCAAGAACGATCATGGAAGGGCTGCAATGGTCAAGAGTAATCCGCCATTGTAAAGGAAAGCGCGGGCGCCGACCTTGCATCGCTGCACCACACGCTGCACCAACGCAGGCGGCGTCGCACTGGCGGGGGGAGGAATTTTGCCAATCGGACAGGATTGCGTGCGGTTTTCCGTGGCACCGCTCTTGCTTATAGTGCCCTGGTCAGGTCGACTGGGGAGGCGGAGATGTCTGGACAATGGAAACAGGTTTGCAAACTGAAAGATGTGCCGCTCGACGGCGCGCGCATCGTGCCGCGCGGGCTGGCCTGGCAGGAGCTGCCGGGCGTGGCGTTGTTTCGTACCGATGAGGACAGCGTATTTGCCGTGCTGGAAACGCGCAACGTGGAGCCGCGCCTGAGCGACGCCCGGCGCTATTCGGTCAAGGTCGAAGATTTCCGGGTGTACCTGGACCTGGCCGAACTGAGCGCCCCGGCCAGCCAGGCCGAGGCGGCGCTGGCCGGGTCGTTCGGCGTGGCCACGCGGGTGATGGCGTTCGGCTGACGCTGGCGAGTTACGGACGCTGCAGCAACTGCTGGTGGGCGTCGCGCAGCATGGTCTCGGTCGTGCCCCAGTCGATGCAGCCGTCGGTCACCGAGCAGCCGTACACCAGCTGGCTCAAGTCCGCCGGGATTTTCTGGTTGCCGCTGACGATATTCGATTCGATCATCACGCCCACTAGCGACTTGTTGCCCTGGCCGATCTGGTGGATGACGTCGGCCATCACCAGCGGTTGCAGTTCCGGCTTTTTGTAGCTGTTGGCGTGCGAGCAGTCGACCACCAGGTTGGCCGGCAGCTTGGCCTTGGCCAGCGCCTGCTCGGCAATCGCGATCGACACCGAATCGTAGTTCGGACGGCCGTCGCCGCCGCGCAGGACCACGTGGCCGTAGGCGTTGCCGCGCGTGCGCACGATGGCCACATTGCCTTCGGCATTGATGCCCAGGAACGAGTGCGGGTGCGCGGACGACAGGATGGCGTTGATCGCAATGCTGATGTCGCCATCGGTGCCGTTCTTGAAGCCCACCGGGGTGGACAGGCCGGACGACATTTCGCGGTGGGTCTGCGATTCGGTGGTGCGCGCGCCGATGGCGGTCCAGGCGATCAGGTCGCCCAGGTACTGGGGCGAGATCGGGTCCAGCGCTTCGGTGGCGGTGGGCAGGCCCAGTTCGCACACGTCCAGCAGGAACTGGCGCGCCTTTTCCATCCCCACGTTCACGCGGAACGAATCGTCCATGTCCGGATCGTTGATATAACCCTTCCAGCCGGTGGTGGTGCGCGGCTTTTCGAAATACACGCGCATGACCAGCAGCATGGTGTCGGCCACTTCCGCCTGCAGCGCCTTGAGGCGGCGCGCGTAGTCCAGGCCGGCAACCGGATCGTGAATCGAGCAGGGGCCGACCACGACAAACAGGCGCTTGTCCTTGCGGTCGATGATGTTGCGCAGGGCTTCGCGGCCCTTCATCACGGTCTCGGACGCGCTGTCGGTCAGCGGCAGCTTGCCGTGCAGGTCTTGCGGCGACGGCATCGGCGCGAACGAGGTAACGTTGATATTTTCGATATCTGGGGAGATCATGATTTCTGCGTGAATTTAATTCGGGGGAGGTATAGTGTAGCCGAAGTAAACAATACTTACCTCGGCCGTAGGGTTTTTTTGCCACTGGGTTAAATTCTTCCTGTAAAAGCTATGACGACATCCGAACCATTCCTGGCCGCCCGACTCATCAAAGAAATCGGCCGCGGCAAAAACGGCGCGCGCAGCATGTCGCGCGACGACGCCCACGACCTGTACCAGGCCATGCTCGACGGCCGCGTGTCCGACCTGGAGCTGGGCGGCATCCTGCTGTCCATGCGCATCAAGGGCGAATCGATCGATGAAGTCGCCGGCTTTCTCGATGCCGCCGAAGGCGCGTTCGAACCGCTGACGGCGCCACCGGGCCAGTTCGCCCCCGTGTGCATCCCCAGCTATAACGGCGCCCGCAAGATGGCCAACCTGACGCCGCTGCTGGCCATGCTGCTGGCGCGCGAAGGCGTGCCGGTGCTGGTGCACGGCGTGGCCACCGATCCGGGACGCATCACCTCGGCCGAAGTGTTTGCCGCGCTCGACATCAACCCGGCACGCCACCGGGCCGAAGCGGAAGAAGCGATGGCGCAGGGCCACGTGGCCTTCATTACCATCGATGCGCTGGCGCCCAAGCTGGCCTACCAGCTGTCGCTGCGCCGCCGGCTTGGCGTGCGCAATTCCACCCATACGCTGGTGAAAATCATGCAGCCGTTCGCGGGGCCGGCGCTGCGGCTGGTGTCGTACACCCATCCCGAATACCTGGAAATGCTCGGTGAATATTTTACGACGCAAGCGCTGCCCGAGCGCGGCGACGCGTTCCTGATGCGCGGCACCGAAGGCGAGACGGTGGCCAACGCCAACAAGGCGCAGCAGATCGACTGGTTCCACGGCGGCCTGCGCAGCACGCTGGTACCCAAGCAGACCTTGGTGGGCGAACTGCCGCTGCTGCCGGAAGACAAGGGCGCAGCGACCACGGCCGCATGGATCGCGTCGGTGCTGCGCGGCGACGTGCCGGTGCCGCCGCCGATTGCCGAACAGGTGGCGCAATGCATGCTGGTCTCGCGCACGCTGCAGTCGCGCCAGCGGGTGAGCGAGCCGATCGAGTAGAGCAAAGATGGGGCAGGGTGCGCCACTGCTGTACAATCCCGCCCCCTGGCCGTGGGTGCCTTGAAAGTATCGTCGAGCGCTGGTCCGCTCCCGTCATTCCCGCGCAGGCTGTCATGTACACCAACACCTGGCTCGACGATGACGGATGAAAGCTAATGCCTGCGAAGACCTCC
>JBEVMD010000272.1:0-4190 GCA_040508835.1 Duganella sp.
CAAGGTGCCGATGGCCGACACCACCAACCTGCTCGACATCGTCGGCACCGGCGGCGACGGCGCCCACACCTTCAATATCTCCACCACGGCCATGTTCGTGGCGGCGGCAGCCGGTGCACGCGTGGCCAAGCATGGCGGCCGCAGCGTGTCGTCGTCGTCGGGCAGCGCCGACGTCATCGAGTCCCTGGGCGCCAACATCAACTTAAAACCCGAGCAGATCGCGCAATCGATCGCTCAGACCGGCATCGGCTTCATGTTCGCACCGAACCACCATGCGGCCATGAAGCACGTGGCGCCGGTGCGCCGCGAACTCGGTGTGCGGTCGATCTTCAACATCCTGGGACCGCTGACCAACCCGGCCGGTGCGCCCAATATCCTGATGGGCGTGTTCCATGCGGACCTGGTGGGCATCCAGGTGCGGGTGCTGCAGCGCCTCGGCGCGCAGCACGCGATCGTGGTGTATGGCCGCGACAATATGGACGAAGTATCGCTGGGCGCGGGCACCATGATCGGCGAATTGGTCGACGGCGAAATCCGCGAATACGAAATTCACCCCGAAGACTTCGGCCTGCCGATGATCGCCAGCCGCAATCTCAAGGTGGACAACGCGGCCGAATCGAAAGCCAAGATGATGGAAGCGCTGCGCGGCGAACCGGGCGCTGCCTTCGACATCGTGGCGCTGAACGCCGGCACCGCGCTGTACGCAGCAGGCGTGGCCAGCTCGATCGAAGACGGCCTGCAACGCGCCCGCGCCGCCATCACGTCCGGCGACGCCTTGAAAAAGGTCGAACAGTTCGTGAGCGTGACCCAAAGCCTCGGCACCGCCAACCAGGCATAAGCACCCGCATCCGCCGATCCGTCATCCCCGCGCAGGCGGGGATCCAATTGAAGCCCGCAAAGATGGAAGCACCACCATGTTCGGCATCCACGACCTGCCACTGTTCATCGTCTCCGGCCTGCTGCTCAACATCATGCCCGGCCCGGACTCGCTGCTGATCATGACCCGCAGCGCCACCCAGGGCTGGCGTGCCGGCTCGGCTGCCGCGCTGGGCATCGGCGCCGGCACCATGGTGCATATCCTGGCCGCAGCCCTGGGCCTGTCGGCGCTGCTGTCCACGTCCGCTGCCGCCTTCACGGCAGTCAAGTGGATCGGTGCTGCCTATATCATGTATGTGGGCATCGCCCTGCTGCGGGCCAAGCTGAAATCGGCGGTGGCCACGGACGCGATGCCATTGCACCTGCCGCGCCTGCCCTACGGTAAAATATTCTTCCAGGGATTTCTGACCAATGTGCTGAACCCGAAAGTGGCGCTGTTCTTTCTCGCCTTTGTGCCGCAGTTCATTTCGGCCGATTCCACCAGCAAGCCACTCGCATTCATCGTGCTCGGTTGCATTTTCAATATGAATGGCATGCTGTGGTGCCATGGCCTGGCGTTGTTTACCGCATTTGCCAGCACGCGCCTGAACATCCGGCCGCGCGTGGCGCAATGGCTCAACCGGGTGACCGGTGGCCTGTTCGTTGCCCTGGGGCTGCGCCTGGCGTTTTCAGAACCAACTTAACACTACGCTTAAAGTCCATCATGTCCGACATCCTCAACAAAATCCTCGCCGTCAAAGCCGACGAAGTGGCCGCCGCCAAAAAACACCGCAGCTTCGCCAGCCTGCGCGACGACGTCGAATCGCACACCGAACTGCGCGCAGAGCTGCGCGGCTTCGAAGCGAGCCTGCGCGCAAAAATCGCTGCCGGCAAACCGGGCGTGATCACCGAAATCAAGAAGGCGTCGCCATCGAAAGGCGTGATCCGCGCCGACTTCCGCCCGGCCGACATTGCCGCCAGCTATGCAGCCAACGGCGCCGCGTGCCTGTCGGTCCTGACCGACGAGCATTTCTTCCAGGGATCGGTGGCGTACCTGCAGGCGGCGCGCGCGGCGTGTGCGCTGCCGGTGCTGCGCAAGGACTTCATGGTGGACATCTACCAGATCTACGAAGCGCGGGCGATGGGGGCCGATGCGATCCTCTTGATCGTCTCCGCGCTCGACCACGGGCTGATGGCGGAAATGGAAGCCGTGGCCCACGAACTGGGCATGGACGTGCTGGTGGAAACCCACGACGGCGAGGAGCTGACTGCCGCGCTGCGCCTCAAGACCAAGCTGGTGGGCGTCAACAACCGCAACCTGCGCACGTTCGAGGTCTCGCTGGACAATACGCTGGGCCTGCTGGACCGCATGCCGGACGATAAACTGGTGATCACCGAATCGGGCATCATGGTGCCGGCCGACGTGGAGCGCATGCGCGCGGCCAATGTCCACGCGTTCCTGGTGGGCGAAGCCTTTATGCGCGCCCCGGACCCGGGCGCCGAGCTGGCGCGCCTGTTCGGCTGAATGACGCTGCGGGGGAAGCGGCGTCCCCGCCGCCCCCGCACGGGGAGCGCCCCCATCGTTTTCGGGTTAACAGGCGTTAGCGGGACTGACCAGTCCAGAACACCAGCGGCGCCAGCGCGCTGGCGCGCCCGGTCAGCGTCAACGCCACCACCACGGTGGCCAGCGCCACGCTCATGACCCACACCAGCGCGGCCATCGAGGCCGAATCGACCATCATGCACAGCACGAGCGACGTGAGCAGCGCCACGCCGCCCAGCACGCGCAGCGACTGCACGGTAGAAGGCGGACAGGCCGCGCTGCCGCGCACCTGCTCCCAGTGACTGTCCATCGACAGGGCCAGCCAGCCCATGCCCGCCACGGTGACCAGTACCGCCACCAGCAACATCAATGCATCAGGCATGACCGGCCTCCATCACGGGGGTGTTGACTGTCGCCTTGCTGCCGGCGCGCTGGTGCAGCGTGCGCGCGGCCAGTCCGGCCAGCACGGCGCCGGCCAGCATGAACAGGTCGACGCCGGCCACCGGCCAGTATCCTGCACCGATGGTCTTGAACAGGTGGTCGCCCGTGGTGATCCAGTTCAGCACCGGCGCGGCCACTGCCAGCACCACGATGGCCAGGCACTGCTCGCGCCAGGCCGGCGCCAGGCGGCCTTCGGCCACCACCGCCGTGCGCCAGAATGCATGCGCCATCGCCAGCACCCACGCGCCCCAGAAGCAGTAGCGCTCCATGTCGCCGCGCCACGGCCAGCCTTGCGGCATGGACTCGGGCAGCAGGCGGTTGGCGATCATCATGGCCAGCGCGGCAATCAGCATGCCGGTGAGCGTGGTCACGCCCAGCGCATCGACGATGCGCGCGCCGCTGCTGCCCTGCTTGGCGTGCTGGCGCTTGCGCTTTTCGACAAAGAACAGGAAACCGGTGGCGATGCAGGCGCAGCCCAGCAGGCCGCCCAGCACGTACAGCCAGCGCAGCATCCAGTGGCGGAAGTGCTGCAGGTGCAGGCCGGTCAGGAATTCGTTGATGCGACCGACCACGGTGGGCGGCGGGTCTTCGCGCAGCACCAGGCCGGTGGATGCCTTGAAGTGGATGCCCTCGCCCGTCAGGCCGATGCGGTCGGTGCCGGCGCGGTACACGCTGACGTAGCTGTTGGCGTCGCCCACGTGCTGCACGTTGAGAAAGCCCACGTCGCCGGCCATGCCCTTGGCGGCCCAGCGGCGCTGGGCTTCGGCCACCATCGCATCGACCGACGCCATCTTGGCGGGAACGCCGGCCGGGTCGTGCGGCAGGCCCGTTTCCACGGCTTCGTGCTGCTCGTGCTGGTCGTGCAGCCCTGCGAGCTGGGTATGACCGATCGGGAAGTAGATGCCGGCAAAGATCACCAGGCCGGTAAAGGCAAAAAAGAAGTGGAACGGCAGGGCGACCACGCCGGTGAGGTTGTGCAGGTCCAGCATGCTGCGCTGGGTGGTTTTCTTGGGACGGAACGTGAACAGCTCGCGGAAGATCTTGCGGTGCATGACCACGCCGGTGACCAGCGCGACCAGCATCATCAGCGCGGCAATGCCCACGATCCAGGTGCCGAGGTCTTTCCAGTAGAACGTCAGGCTGTAGTGCAGCGGGTAGAAAAAGCCGCTGCCGACCTTGAGGCGGTCGTCGGGCAGCGCGGCGCCAGTGCGCGGATCCACGGTGCGCTGGGCGTAGATGGTGGTTTCCGGGTCCTTGGCGTTGGGAACTGCGTAGCCGGCGTACATGGTCAGTACCGGATCGCGGTGGGTGGTGTAGGCGCTCCAGCTGCGGACCTTGTCGAAATGCTCGG
>JBEVMD010000287.1:0-5134 GCA_040508835.1 Duganella sp.
GTGGGCGTGGGTGCTGGCCCCCCCCGGGCTCGATTCCCGCAGGGCCGCCGTGGTCGCGCTGGATGGTGCGCCGGTGGCGTAGGAGACCAGCCCCAGCTCGCTGTCGCTGCCAGGCAAGCCGTCGACGGCGCCGCCGACATTGGCGCTGGTGGCGATGCTGGCGGCGCCGGACGCGGACACGCGGTTGCTGTAGGTCGTCACCGTCAGGCCGCCGCCACTGGCACTGGCGCGGCTTTCCAGGTAACCGCCGTTGCCGATGCCGATCGCCACCGCCCTGGCGCCGCCGCTGCCGACACTCGACGCTTCGGCCAGCACCGCGTACGAGGCGCTCTCGCGTGCGACATGCGTGGCCTCGGCATAAGTCGACCCGCCTGCCGCCAGCGTCGTGGCGCTGGCGTGCACCGCCGGCTTGTACACCTGGTCCCAGTCGCCATCCACAAAGGAATGCGCTTCGGCCTTGGCAATCACGCGGCCGCTGCCGGACTGGCCGCTGGCCACGGCGCTGGCCGCACCACCGCCGTAATTTCCCAACGGGTAACTCTTGCCCGCGACGGCCAGCGCGGTCAGGGTGACGTTGCCGTTGCCGCGAGTGATGCCGCTGGCGTAGCTGTCGGCCGTTCCTCCACTATGCTCACAACCGTCATAGCAGCCTTCCCAACTGATATTGCCGTCCGAGCCCCTGGCCTCGCTGACGCCGACAATCGCGCCGCTGCCCAGCAGCGTCACTCGCGCCGTATTGCCCGCATAGATAGCGGACCCGGCGCTGGCCAGTGCCTTGCCGGTCACCGTCGCATTGCCTGCGGCCGGGCTGCTGTAGCCCGCATCCACGTACAGCTCCGCGTTGGCGTTGCCGGAATGATCGACCTGCGCAAACGCGGTCAGGTCCACCAGCGACCGGCCGGTGGTGGTGGCGCGCACCAGGCTGTTTGCAATATCGCCGCGCGCGCTGGCAGTGCCGCTGGCGCCTGCGCCGCGCAACGTCAAGGTGGCGTTGGCCGTCATGCCCACCGCCGACGACTGGCCGCTGACCAGGCTGCTGCCAGTCAGCGTCAGCTCGGCCGTGGCGTCCACCCGGTTCCAGTATTCGAGGGGCCTGGCGCCGCTGCCGATCTGGGCCCGGGCGACACCCGTCACCGCGCCATTGAGCGCCGTGGCCGTACCGCGCGCCAGCGCCGAACCGCCAGCCAGGCCAAAGCTGCCCCCACCGCCCCAGCCGGTGGAACCGCCGCTGCCACCGGTGGCGTTGACCTCCACGTTGGCATTGCCGGTGCCGGTTGCCACGTCGGCGCTGCTGACGCCCTGGCCGCCCGAGCCGCCCATTTCGCCGTAGTAGCCATTGCTCGAACTGCTGCCACGACCGCCGCTGCCACCCACGGTATTCACCTGCACCGTCACATTGCCGCTGGCGCGCACGGCGTTGACATAGCCCGATGCCAGCCCGCCAGCCGCACCCTCGCCCCCGCGCGTGTCGTACTCGCCCTCCGGGTCCAGCATGTAGCCGGGAGAGCCGCCGTCCCCGCCGCGCCCGCCCGTCAGCGCCAGCGTACTGCTGGCGTCGCTCGTGGTCATGCTCCACAACGCCGCGCCACCGGTTTCCCCATTTCCGCCTCGAATTCCCGGGGAGGCCGCCGGCGTCCCCCGCGCGCCGTCGACTCCGATCCGGACAACTTCGGTGGCGCAGGCCTGGCTCACGGCCAGGGCCAGCAGTAAA
Organism: Duganella sp.; assembly: GCA_040508835.1. Taxonomy (GTDB): domain Bacteria; phylum Pseudomonadota; class Gammaproteobacteria; order Burkholderiales; family Burkholderiaceae_D; genus Rugamonas. Next base: position 1,712 of record JBEVMD010000287.1, read on the forward strand.
GGAGTGATGACGTGTTTTAAATGTAAGGGCATGGTTTTGTTTTTTGCACAGTTGGGAGAGTCAGGGAGGGGAGATAACGATTAACCTGCGCCACAATAGTTGAAATTAATACTTTTGTAACGTCTTTTGTGTTTTTTATCTCACTGCTGACGGCGGCGCGCCACCAGCGCCAGCGTGCCCAGCCCCAGCAGCAGCGCCATCCAGGTGGACGGCTCCGGCACGGCCGAGACGCCGAGCGCGTAATGGAAGCCGTAGCTGCCGGCGCCGCCAATGGACCACGCCGCCGTGATGGCGATGTCCTGCCAGCCGCCCGCAAACACACCGAGGTCCAGCAGGCGGTCGCTGAAGAAGGCTGTCAGTTCGTCGCCGTTGACGTAACGGGTGTAGACGGTGACGCCATTGTTGATGACGGAAAAATCGACGCCAGCGGCCGTCGTGCCCACGCTCTGCCCCCCAAACAGGCCCAGCAACAGACGCTGGTCGCCGCTGGTGCGCACGCCGTAGTCGGCGCCGGTGGTGGCCGTCAGTCCGGTGTCGGCCGCAACGGCGCCCAGCGCGCCCGCGCCCATCCAGTGCACACGGGCGCCCTGCGCGGACAGCGTGGGCGCCTGGACCAGCAAGGACGAGAGTGCAGCGGCCGATGGCGCGCCACTTGCGTACGAGATCACGCCAGCAGCGCCGTCGGCAGCGGGCAGCGTGTACAGCTTGCCGCCGACGTTGGCGTACGCGGCAGCCATGGCGTTGCCCTGCTGGTCAACCAGGGCGCTGCGCGTGGACACCGAAAAATCGTCGGCCGTGGCGTTGGCGGTCGCTTGCAGCGTGCCGCTGGCGCCCTGGCCGATTGCCACGGCCTGCGCGCCGCCGCTGCCCACGCTGGCCGCATCCGCGCGGGCGGAATACGCTACGGACGATGCGATGTGTTGGGCCTCGGCCCGGCTGGAACCGCCAGCTTCCAGCGTCCTCGCCGTGGCGAACGCGCCCGACTGCGGCTCGACATACGGCACAGGCGAGCGCGCCTCCGCCCTGACGTTGACCACGCCGCTGCCCGACTGGCCGCTGGCGACGGCACGGGCCGTGCCACCGGGCAGGTAAGTGCCATCGAGAACACTGGCGCCGCCCACTGCCAGCGCCGTCAGCGTGACATTGCCGGACCCGCGCGTGACGCCGCTGGCCGTGCTGTACGCGCTGCCGCCCGGTGCGCAACCGGCGTAGCAACCGCCGTAATCGAAGCCATCGTTGCCCCTGGCCTCGCTGACGCCAACGATGGCGCCGCTGCCGAACAGGTTCACGCTGGCGGTATTGACCAGGCCGCCGTACGGACCACCGCGGGCCACGGCCTGGCCCGACACCAGCGCATTGCCGGCTGCCGCGCCCCCATAGCCGGCGTCGACATACACGCTGGCCGCGCCGGCGTTATCAACGCCGCCTTCCGCCAGGGCCGTTAGGTCCACCACCGACGCGCCCGTGGTCAGCGCACGCGCCGCGCTGGTCGCGCCGCCGCCACGGCCTTCGCCGCCAACGGCATGGGCGACGCCCGTCGCTCCGGCGCCGTGCAGTTCCAGCGCGGCGTCGGCCGTGCCGGCCAGTCCCGGTCCCGGGTAGGCGCCGCCGCTCCGCCCGCCCACGGCTTCCGCGCGGCCGGCAGCCATGCCGGTGGCGGTGAGGACCAGGGCTGCGTTGGCGTTGCCGCCGTTGCCAGGATTGAAAGGCAGGCCGCCGAAGCCGGGCTGGCCGTCGCCGCCATGACCGCCATCAGCGCGCGCCAGACCGGTCACGTCGCCGCTGGCGGACGCGCCGCTGGCATTCGCGCTGGCGGCGCCGCCTTGCAGCGAGACGCCGCCATTGCCACCCGTGGCGCGCGCGACGGCAAGAACGTTGCCAGCGCCGGTACCCGCGCGCGTGGTGCTGGCAGCGCTTGCGCCCGCGCCGCCGACCGCCATCCCGGAGGTGCAACAGCCGTCGTGTCCGCCCTGGCCGCCGTCGCCGCCGCGTGCGATGGTTTCTGCGGAGACGGGACCGCTGGAACGCACCGCCGTGAGCCAGCCCGTGGCGGTGCCGCCGGCCGCGCCCGTACCGCCCGGCTGGGACACCGGAGGCCAGTCGCCAGGCCACGGCATTTCAGTGACGCCGTAGCCGCCGTTGCCGCCGGTACCGCCGGTGACGGTGAGCCGGTTGAGAGCGTCGCTGGCGGACAGACTGTGGTCCACGCTTTCGCCGACCACGCCATCGCCGCCGGGACCGGAAGGCTGCGCGCCCGGTGCACCGGCGGCGCCGTCGGCGCCAATGCGCACGACCTCGAGGGCGCAGGCCTGGCTCACGGCCAGCGAAAACAGCACCGGCGTCAATATTCTCGTCAGATGCAGCGGCATGGTATTCATCGGTCACCTTTCAATATGAAAAAGCTAACCGACGAGATACTACCTGAATTATCAATTCAATAATTTCTAAATTAAGCTGTTGCGAAAACCACTCAGTGCTGAGCTGGCTGTAGCTGCTCGATGCGGCGGTTAACGAACGCCAACAGCTCGGGCGTCATGCCATTGCCGGTGCGGGCGCGGGTGAACGCCTCGCGCGCCTGCGCCGGGTGCTGGTCCGCTTGCAGCGAGATACCAAGTCCCATCCACCACACGCCGTTGACGGGTGATAACGCCAGCGCTGCCTGGTAGTAGCGCGCCGCTTCGGCGTGGCGCTGCTCGCGTTGCAGCACGCCGGCCAGCAGGGCCTGGTAATCGGCGTTGGTCGATGCATGGGGCAGCGTCGTCATCAGCGTTTGCAGCGCGGGGCCGCCCCGTTCCAGCTGCAGGCGCGCCAGCAGCATGGCCAGGCCCGGCTGGCGCGGGTCGATCCCGAGCGCCAGGCGCAGCTGGCGGATGGCGTCGTCGGGACGGCGGTTTTCCAGCAGCAGGCTGACATACGTCTGGCGCGCAGCTTCGTTGCGCGGATCGATTTCGATGGCGCGGTCGAGGTCGCCCAAGGCGGTGCTGACGCGCCCTTCCTGCAACGACGCCAGCGCGCGCCGGTAGGCGTTGTCCGATTGCTGCTTCGGTGTCAGTTCGGACACGGCGGGGGCAGCGTGGCCGGCGTTCCTGGCCGGCGCGCGCGGGGTGCGCGGCAGCACGTCCTGCGCGTCCGCCAGCTCGGCACGCGCGCCGCGCGAACCCGTATCCGGCACCACTGCACGCGCGGAAGCGTTCGGGCCAGCACCGCGCAGGGGCGCCGCCGGCACAGCACCGCGCAGCGGTGCGTCCGGCACAATACCGCGCGGGGTTGCCTCCGGCACAGCACCGCGCAGCGGTGCGTCCGACCCAATACCGCGCAGCGGTACGTCCGACGCAATACCGCCCAGCGGTGCGTCCGCCACAGCGCCGCGCCCCTGAGCGTGGCCGGCAGCTGGCGTTGACTGCGTTGACCGCGTGGGCAACG
>JBEVMD010000317.1:0-17115 GCA_040508835.1 Duganella sp.
CCGATATATTACTCACCCGTTCGCCACTCGCCGCCAGGTTGCCCCGCGCTGCCGTTCGACTTGCATGTGTAAGGCATGCCGCCAGCGTTCAATCTGAGCCAGGATCAAACTCTTCAGTTTAATCTCTGTTTAAACACTTTCGTGTCTTTGGTCGAACCTTTTAATCGGTTCAAACCCCTCGCATTGCGAGGTGTTTGCTCACTCAAAATACTGACAGGCCACTATTTTCATAGCGCCTATTTCATTACTTCTTGTGAACATTTGATAATTTAAGTATCACGAAGACTAGCTCCGTGTGCACTGTCATCAAACGTCCACACTTATCGACTGTTAATTTTTAAAGAACTTATTCGGTGTTGCGCTGCTGATAAAGCGTTTTGTTTATCAGCGAAGAAGCGAGATTATGAAGCGTTTCTTTTATCTCGTCAACTTCCTTTTTTCTCGCTTAACTCCGTGTTTGAGACAGTGTTCTGCGAGGGACAGAATCATAACGCAGAGAATCTCGGCTGGCAAGGGCTGGGCCAATATTCTCTGTGATATCGTAGCAACGGTTTCGTCACTTATATAAAGAAGAATATGTTCATTCCTGCCATCGCCGCCACCACCAACGCCCCCCTGGCGGAACTGCTCGATCTAGCCGTTAATAACAAGACCAAGCCGCTGGGCAGTTTGGGGGTGCTGGAGGCCTTGGCCAAACAGATCGGCCTGATCCAGGCGACGCGTGACATCGCCCTGCTTCAGCCCACCATCCTGGTGTTTGCCGCCGACCACGGCGTTGTCGCGGAAGGCATCTCCGCCTATCCGCAGGATGTCACCTGGCAGATGGTGGAAAACTTCCTGGCCGGCGGTGCTGCCATCAATGTCTTTGCACAGCAAAATGACTGCGCGCTGCAAGTCATCGACGCCGGCGTCCGCCATGATTTCGGCCCGCGCGAAGGTCTGCTCGACCGCAAGCTGGCCAACGGCACCAACAACTTTGCCCACGAGCCGGCGATGAGCCGCGCCACCTGCGACGCGGCGCTGGCCGCCGGCATGGCGCTGGCGGCTGACCTGGCAGGTAACGTCGTGGGGTTTGGCGAAATGGGCATCGGCAACACCACTGCCGCTGCGGCGCTGATGCACAAGCTGACCGGCATCCCGGTCGCGCAATGCGTGGGCGCGGGCACCGGCCTGTCCGCCGACGGCGTACTGCACAAGCAGCGCGTGATCGAAGCAGCGGTGGCCAAACATATGCAGGCCATGGAACCGCTCGACGTCCTGGCCACGTTCGGCGGGCTGGAAATCGCCATGATGGCCGGCGCCATGCTCAAGGCGGCGCAGCTGCGCAAGGTGCTGCTGATCGACGGTTTCATCGTCACCAGCGCGTTGCTGGTGGCCGCGCGCCTGCAACCGGCCATCCTCGATTACTGCGTGTTCGCGCACTGCTCCGACGAACAAGGCCACGAGCAGATGCTCACCGCACTGGGCGCGCGACCGCTGCTGTCGCTGGGACTGCGACTGGGCGAAGGCACCGGCTGCGCGCTGGCGCTGCCGCTGCTGCATGCGGCGGTCAACTTCCTGAACCGGATGGCCACGTTCGAGTCGGCCCAGGTCAGCGCAAAGGCCTCTTGATCATCATGCACCAGCTACGCCTGTTCTTCACCGCTCTGCAGTTCTTCACCCGGCTGCCGATTCCACGCTGGGTGGGATTCGACCCGGCATGGCTGAACCAGGCATCGCGCTACTTCCCGCTGGTGGGCGTGGTGGTGGCGCTGATTACGGGCGCCGTGTATGCGATCGGCTTCAAACTGTTCCCGCCGGCGATAGCCGCCATCCTGTCCACGGCGGCCGGCATCTACATTACCGGCGCCTTTCACGAAGACGGCTTTGCCGATACCTGCGACGGCTTCGGCGGCGGCATGACGAGCGATCGGGTGCTGGAGATCATGAAGGATTCGCGCATCGGCGCGTACGGCGCGATCGGCATCGTCTGCATCCTGCTGCTCAAATGCGCGACGCTGACGATGCTGCCGCCGTTTGGTGCGATGGCCGCGCTGCTGTTTGCGCACCCCGTCTCGCGACTGATGGCGACCGCGCTGATCTGGCGCCTCGACTACGCGCGCGCCGAGGGCAAGTCCAAGCCGTTGGCGCAGAAAATGGCGACCCCGGAATTTACCATTGCCGCCATCACCGCGCTGGCGCCCGCGCTGCTGCTGATCTGGTTGAACTGGCTGTCGTGGACCATGCTGCTGTCCGGCGTGGCCTGCGCGCTGGTCGCCACGCTCTGGCTGGCGCGCATGTTCGTGCGCCGCATCGGCGGCTACACGGGCGACTGCCTGGGCGCGGTGCAGCAGGTGACGGAAGTGATCCTGTACCTGTGCGTGCTGGCCGGGCTGCACACCAGCGGCCAGTTCTTCTGACGCCATGCACCTGATCCTGATCCGCCATCCGGAGCCCGCCGTGGCGCCGGGCGTCTGCTACGGGCGTACCGACCTCGCGGTGGCGCCGGACCAGTTGGACCAGGCGCTAGCAGCGCTGCGGCCATCGCTGCCGCCCGGTCTTCCCCTGTATTCCAGTCCATTGCAGCGCTGCGCCGCGCTGGCAAGTCGCCTGTCCGGCCATCCCGTCTTCGACGCGCGGCTGATGGAAATGGATTTCGGCACGTGGGAGATGCAGTCCTGGGACGCCATCCCGCGCGCCGACGTCGACGCCTGGGCGGCCGACCTGGCCAACTACCGGCCCGGCGGCGGCGAAAGCGTGCTGCAGATGGCCGAACGCATCGCCGCGTTTTATCGCGATCTGCAGCGCCAGCTGGATGGCGCGGCCGACAACGGCCACGCCATTATCGTCTGCCATGCCGGCACCATGCGGCTGCTGGCCGCCTGCCACGCGGGGCTGGCGCCGCGGGAGATGGCGCTGCAAGCGGCCCAAACGCCGCATCACCTGCCGTACGGCACGGCACTGATCCTGCCTGCTGCGCCGCGCAACCCCGTATAATGGCGGGGTTTTGGTGCCCGCGCGTCCGTCCGGATGCGCAGTTAAACGGGAAACACGAAGCCGATCATCGCGGCCCGCGTGTGCTGCCCCCGCAACGGTAAGCAAGCGTCGCCTGTCGCGACAAACCAGCTCTGACAACCACTGTGCGCTGCATGGGAAGGTGATCTGGTCACTTGCCAGCCCGGATACCGGCCAAGACCTGGTGGAAGTCCATGCGGCGCATAGCGCCCCGCACTTCTGGTTCAATCTGGCCTGCGGGGTGCTGGCCGGTTGTCGTTGACAAAGTTAGAGATCATGATCCTTCGCATTTCCCGTTCGGCGGCGCTGCCGTCGCTGGCACTTGCCATGGCCGCGTGCCATGCCCATGCCGAATCCGCATCCGCCGTGCTGGTCACGGCCACCCGCACCGCGCAACCGCTGGCTGACGTCATCAGCGACAGCGTAACGATCAGCGCCGAACAGATCGCGCGGGCAGGCGCCGGCTCCATCGTCGACCTGCTCAAGCGCCAGCGTGGCATCGAGGTCACGCGCAACGGTGGCGCGGGCAGCTCGTCCAACGTCTATATCCGCGGCGCCAACAGCAACCAGAGCGTCGTGCTGGTGGATGGCGTGCGTATCGGTTCGTCCACCACGGGCGCCGCCAACTGGAGCGCGATTCCGCTCACCGCCATCGACCGTATCGAAATCGTCTACGGACCACTGAGTTCCCTGTACGGCGCAGACGCCATCGGCGGCGTAATCCATATCTTCACCAAAAAGGGCCAGGGCGCGCCGGCGGTCACCGCCTTCGCAGGCTACGGCAGCGACAACACGCGCGAGGCCGATGCCACCGTATCCGGCGCCACCGGCGGGGAGCACAGCTTCAGCTACGCTGTCAGCGCCGGCAAGGAAAAATCGGACGGCTTCTCCACTACCCGCCCCGGCCTGTCGTTGTACAACCCCGACGACGACGGCTACGACAGGCAAAACGTGTCCGGTCAATTCGGCCTGCAACTGGCCCAAGGCTATGAAGCGGGCGCGCTGTTCCTGCATAGCCGGCTCGATGCGCAGTACGACTCCGGCCGGTCCGCGTACGATACGCGCAGCGAAGCCGCCATCGATACGGCCAGCGTGTTCGCCAGGGCGCAGCTGCTGCCCGCGTGGCGCAGCATGCTGCAGTATGCGCAAACCCGCGACAAGGGCGCCAACTACACCAGCGCCGCCGCCAGCGGCTATTCGCGCATCGACACCAAACAAAGCTTCATCACGTGGCAGAACGACGTGCAGGTGGGCGCCGACATGCTGCAGCTGCTGTACGAGCACCGCGAGGAAGAAGTGGACACCAACGGCGGGGCCGCCATGAACCGCGACCGCAACACCAACTCGTTTGCGGCGTCGTACAATGCGCGCCGCGGCGCACACCTGCTCAGCGCCAGCGCGCGCCGCGACAACTCGGTGTACGGCGACGAGAACACCGGCGCCATCGGCTACGGCTTCAATTTGACGCAGGCGCTGCGCGCCACGGCCAGCTACAGCACCAGCTTCCGCGCGCCCACCTACAACGAGTTGTACTACCCGGCTTACGGCAATCCCAATAACAGGCCGGAACAGGGCCGTAACACCGAAGTGGGCCTGCGCTACGACGACGGCGTCCATGCGCTCACCGCCGGCTACTACCGCAACCGCCTGACGGACATGCTGGTCAATACCAATCCCTGCCCGTTCGGCGCCGGCTATCCCACCGGCTGCGCCTACAACGTCAACCGCGCCACGCTGGAAGGCGTCACGCTGTCGGCAGCCACCGTGATCGAGGGCGTCAACCTGGCCGCCAATGTCGACCTGCAGGATCCGCAGGACGATACCACCGGCAAACGCCTGATCCGCCGCGCCAAACGTCACGGCAACCTGACCGCCGATTACGGCACCGGCGCGCTCAAGGCCGGCGTGGAAGTGGAGCTGTCAGGCGACCGTTTCGAGAATGCCGCCAACAGCATCCGCCTGGGCGGCTATGGCCTGGTAAACCTGTACGCCACGTACGCCTTTGCCGGCAACTGGTCGGTGCTGGTCCGCTGGAACAACGTCGCCGACAAACAGTACGACCTGGCGCGCAATTACGCCACGCCGGGCGCCAAGGTCTTTGCCGGTGTACGCTACGGCTACAAATAACCCGCCTGGGAAAAACGCATGCCACCTGTCACCCGCAACCTGCAGCAGCGCGCCGCCGTCACCTTGACTGGCCTGGTGCTGTTCGCGTTGGGAAGCCTGGTTTTTTCAGGCATGACCGGTTCGGTCGCGATCCCCTTTGCCGACATGCCGGCGGCCGTCGGCGATCTGCTGCATGGGCACACCTCGACCCTGGCCGCCACCCTGCTCGACTTGCGCCTGGGCCGCGCAGCCACGGCGTTCGTCACCGGCGCCGCGCTGTCGCTGGCCGGCGTGATGATGCAGGCGCTGCTGCGCAATCCCCTGGCCGACCCTTATGTGCTGGGCATCTCTGCGGGCGCCTCGGTGGGCGCATTGGCGGCGCTGATGCTGATGTGCGCGGCCTGGATGGTCGATGCGGCGGCGTTCGGCGGCGCGGTGGCCGTGTCGATGCTGCTGTACTGGCTGGCGCGGCGCGACCTGCGCAGCGGTGCGGCGGCCGACGGCGGCACCGCCCTGTTGCTGCTCACGGGCGTGATTCTGTCGTCGGCCTGCATGGCGCTCGTTACCCTGATGCTGTCGATCGCGCCCGACAGCCGCCTGCGCAGCATGGTGTTCTGGATGATCGGCGACATGGCCGGCGCGCCGCTGCGTTGGATGCCGTGCGTGGTGCTGGCAGCCGCGCTGCTGTACGCCGTGCGCAACGCGCGCGCCATGAACGTGATGGCGCTGCACGCGGAAGCCGCCGCCACGCTGGGCATCCGCGTGGGCGCCCTGCGCAAGGGATTGTTCTTCGTGTCAGGCCTGCTCACGGCCAGCGCCGTCACCACCGCCGGCAGCATCGGCTTCGTGGGACTGATCGTGCCGCATGCGTGCCGCTTTGCGGTGGGGCCCGACCACCGCCTGCTGATTCCGGCGGCCACGCTGGCCGGCGGCACGTACCTGATGCTGGCCGATACGCTGGCGCGCACCATCATCGCGCCCGAACAGCTGCCGGTCGGCGTGATCACCGCGCTGGTGGGCGCGCCCGTGTTCCTGTACCAGCTGCACCGGCTGCGAAAGTAATCCCATGCTCAGCACCATTCAACTCTGTTTGCACATCGGCCAGCGCCCGCTGCTCACTAACCTCGACTGGCAGGTCGGCGCGGGCGAGTGCTGGAGCGTGATCGGCCGCAATGGCGCCGGCAAGAGCACCCTGCTGCGCACCCTGGCCGGCATGCGCGCGCCCGACGCCGGCACGGTGGCGATTCGCAGCCGGGCATTGCAGGACTGGCCACTGGCCGAACTGGCGCGCGAGCGTGCCTTCCTGGCGCAAAGCCGCAGTGACGCCTTTGCCTACACCGTGATCGAGACAGTACTGTCGGCGCGCCATCCCTACCACGACAACCGTTACTGGGAAGGCGGCGACGACCAGGCCATTGCCATGCGCGCCCTGGCGTCCATGGAAGTGGCCGACCTGGCTGCGCGCGATGTGCGCACGCTGTCCGGGGGCGAGCGCCAGCGCGTGGCGATTGCCGCCATGCTGGCGCAGGATACGCCGCTGCTGCTGCTCGACGAACCGGCCAACGCGCTCGATCTGGCGCACCAGGTAAGCGTGATGACCCTGCTGGCGCGCCTGTGCCGCGACCAGGGCAAGACCGCCATCATGATCGGCCACGATCTGACGCTGGCGCACAGCGTCTCCACCCACGCGCTGCTGCTGCGCGGCGACGGCCGCTGGCTGGCCGGCGCCAAGGATGACGTGATGCGCGCCGACCTTTTGTCCGACTACCTGGGCCACCCGATAGAAATCATCCGCCACGGCCAGCGCAGCATCTTCATTCCCACCGAGGAGACACCATGACCGACCAGCATACCGACATCCACGGCGACGACGCCGCCCTGAACGAACGCCATCGCGTGCGCATGGAGCGCAAGAAGGCCATCATCGACGCCCAGATCGCGTCCGCCAACAAGCAGATCGGCATCATCATCGTCAACACCGGCAACGGCAAGGGCAAGAGCTCCAGCGCCTTCGGCATGGTGGCGCGCGCGCTGGGCCATGGCATGAAGGTGGGCGTGGTGCAGTTCATCAAGGGCGCAATGGCTACCGGCGAAGAGCAGTTCCTGCGCCGCTTCCCCGACGAAGTGAGTTTTCATACCATGGGCGAAGGCTATACCTGGGAAACCCAGAACCGCGAACGCGATATCGAAAAGGCCACGCTGGCGTGGGAGCAGGCCAAGCGGTTCCTGGCCGATCCTGCCTGCGGCCTGGTGGTTTTGGACGAACTCAATATCGCCCTCAAGTACCGCTACCTGGACGTGGAAAACGTCATCAACGACCTGCTGGCGCGCCCACCCATGCAGCACGTGGTGATCACCGGCCGCGGCGCGCCGCCGGAGCTGATCGCGATTGCCGATACCGTTACTGACATGACCGTCGTCAAGCACGCGTTCAAGGCGGGCATCGCCGCGCAACTGGGTACCGAGTGGTGATGCCGCTCACGCCGATAACGCCGATAACGCCGACCACGCACATCGACGTCAAGGTGGTGATGGTGGCCGCCGTCTCGTCCGGCCAGGGCAAGACCACCTGCACCGCGGCCCTGGCGCGCAAGCTGGTCAAGCTGGGCCAGCGCGTGCGCGTCTTTAAATGCGGTCCCGATTTTATCGATCCTATGCTGCTGGAGCGCGCCAGCGGCGCACCGGTGCGCACGTTGGACCTGTGGATGGTGGGGCCGGAACAATGCCGCAGCCAGCTGGCGCAGGCAGCACTGGAGGCGGACGTCATCCTGATCGAGGGCGTGATGGGTTTATATGACGGCACGCCGTCGTCGGCCGACGTGGCGCGCGAGTTCGGCGTGCCCGTGCTGGCCGTGATCGACGCCTCCGCCATGGCGCAGACGGCCGGCGCCATCGTCATGGGCCTGCGCGACTACGGCCCGGTGGACATGGCCGGCGTGATCGCCAACCGCGTGGCCAGCGAGAACCACGGCAAGATGGTGGCCGCCTCCCTGCGCGAGGTCCCCCTGTTTGCCACCATGCCGCGCCAGCAGGTATCGCTGCCCGAACGGCACCTGGGGCTGGTGGTGCCGGGCGAAATCGCGGACCTCGACCAGCTGCTCGACCAGCTGGCCGATCAGCTGTTGTTCGACCAGGCGGCGTGGAACGCGCTGCGGCCCGTGCGCATCGCTATTCCACCTGCGCCTGCGCCAGCGCCAGCAGCGTCGCCCGCTGCAACGCCCCTGCAAAACACGACGATTGCGATTGCGCGCGACGCCGCCTTTGTATTCCTGTACCCGGCCAACCTGGACCTGCTGCGCGCGCTGGGCGCCACGCTCACCTTCTTTTCGCCGCTGGCGGACCAACCGGTGCCGCCCGGGTCGCATGCCGTGTACCTGCCCGGCGGCTATCCCGAACTGCACGCGCCGGCGCTGGCCGCAGCCAACACCTGGCGCACCTCGATCCGCGCCGCGCACGCCGCCGGGATCCCCATCGTGGCCGAATGCGGCGGCATGATGGCGGTGGCGGACAGCCTGGCCGACCAGGCGGGCGTGATGTGGCCGATGGCGGGCCTGCTGCCCGGGACTGTGGCGATGCAGCCACGCCTGGCGGGACTGGGCCCGCAGGGCCTGTCCACGACAGACGGCATCCTGCGCGGCCACACCTTCCATTACTCGAAACTGACTACCACGGTGGAACCGGCCGCGCATACAATCAAGCATCCCTCCGCCATCCAGGGCGAAGCCTGGTATCGCGTCGGATCGTTGACCGCATCGTATTTTCACGCATATTACCCATCCAACCCGGCGGCGGCAGCCGCCTTGTTCACAAGGAGACAGGGATGACACGTACATTGGTATTGGGGGGCGCGCGCTCGGGCAAGAGCGCCTACGCCGAACGGCTGGCCATCGAATCCGGCAAGGAAGTCGTCTACATCGCCACGGCCACCGCCGGCGACCCGGAAATGGCCGCCCGCATCGCCCACCACCGCGGCAGCCGCCCCGGCGAGTGGACCACGGTGGAAGAACCGCTGGCCCTGGGCAATCAGCTGCTGCGCTGGTCCTCGCCCGAACGGCTGATCCTGGTGGACTGCCTCACGCTCTGGCTCAGCAACCTGCTGTTTTCGACCGGCCAGCAATACCCGGACGTGGGCGAGATCGCGCTGCCGCCGCTGTTCCACGAACAGCAGGACATGCTGGCCAGCGCGCTCACCAGGTGCAGCAGCGACATCGTGATGGTGTCGAACGAGGTCGGACTGGGCATCATGCCGTTCGGCGCCATCTCGCGCTGCTTCCTCGATGAACAGGGAAGATTAAATCAATCGGTGGCGGCGATCTGCGACCGCGCGGTGTTCGTGGCCGCCGGCCTGCCGCTCACGCTCAAAGGGTAACGGTGCTGACAGGGTTGAGCTTTGCCGCCGTCGCGGTGCTGATGGTCGCCGGCGTGCTGATGGACCTGCTGCTGGGCGAAGCCCGGCGCTGGCATCCGCTGGTCGGCTTCGGCAACCTGGCGATGCTGCTGGAGCGGCAGCTCAATCGTGGCCCGCTGCGCTTCTGGCGCGGCATGCTGGCGTGGACCCTCGCCGTGCTGCCGCTCACCGCGCTCGCGGCGCTGCTGACGTGGTGGACGGCGGCTGGCAGCTGGTGGCTGGCGTGCGCGGTTCACGCGACGATGCTGTATTTCTGCCTGGGCCTGCGCAGCCTGCACGACCACAATCTCCCCATCGCGCAAGCGCTGGCGCAGGGCGACCTGCCGCAGGCGCGCTATCTGACTTCGCGCATCGTCAGCCGCGACACCACCAGCGCCAGCGAGGTGGAACTGACCCGCGCCAGCGCCGAGTCGCTACTCGAAAACGGCAACGACGCGGTATTCGGCACGCTGTTCTGGTTCATGGTGGCCGGCGGTCCGGGCGCCGTGATGTTCCGCATGGCGAATACGCTCGACGCCATGTGGGGCTATCGCACCGAGCGCCTGCTGCACTTCGGCTGCGCCGCCGCCCGGCTGGACGACGCGTTTAATTACCTGCCGGCGCGCCTGACGGCTTTGTCGTACGTGCTGCTGGCGCCCGGCCTGCAGGGCAAACGCCGCGCATGGCAATGCTGGCGCGCGCAGGCGCCGCAATGGGACAGCCCCAACGCCGGCCCGGTGATGGCCAGCGGCGCCGGCGCGCTAGGCGTGCAGCTGGGCGGCGCGGCCGTGTACCACGGCCAGCTCGAACAGCGGCCCACGCTGGGCGCGGGCGCGCCCGCCACCGGCGTCGATATCGCCCGCGCGTGGCGGCTGGTCGTGCACACTACCATCCTGTGGTTATCGGTCTCGCTGATCGTGACGCTTATTCTGGAGACCTTGCATGCTTGAACACGGCGGCAACCTGCGCGACGCCACCCTGCGCTTCGGCCGTTCCGACTGGCTCGATCTGTCCACCGGTCTCAATCCGCGCTGGTATCCGGCGCCAGCGCTGCCCGGTAATGCGTGGCACCGGCTGCCCGAAGCGTCGCCCGAACTGGCGCATGCAGCACAGGCCTGCTACGGCGCGCCGCTGATGCTGCCGGTGGCCGGCACCCAGGCCGCGATCCAGGCCCTGCCCCGCCTGCGCGCACCGTCGCGCGTGACGGTGGCCGCGCCATCGTATGCGGAGCATGCGCACCACTGGAACGATCACGGTCATACGCTCACGCAAACCCCTTACCAGGACCTGGACGCAGCCATTGCCCACAGCGACGTGGTGGTAGTCTGCAATCCCAACAATCCCACCGGCGCCACGGTGCCGGCGGCGCAATTGCTGGTGTGGGCCGACCAGCTGGCCGCGCGCGGCGGCTGGCTGATCGTCGACGAAGCATTCGGCGACACCGCGCGGCACAACAGCGTGGCCGCGCACAGCGGCAAGCCGGGCCTGATCGTGCTGCGCTCGGTGGGAAAATTTTTTGGCCTGGCGGGCATCCGCCTGGGATTCGTGGCGGCCCACGCCGACCTGCTGCACGAGCTGGCCGACCTGCTGGGTCCCTGGACCATCAGCGGCCCGGCGCAGCATATCGCGCTAGCCGCACTGCGGGACCGTGCCTGGCAGGCGCACACCCATGAATACCTGCACGCCGAAGGAAGCCGCCTGCGCACGCTGCTGGCCGATCACGGCATCGGGTCCAGCGGCACGCCCTTGTTCCAATGGTGGAGCGCAGCGCAACCGGAAGCCTTCTGGCAGCATATGGCCGAACGCGGGGTGTGGGTGCGCCTGTTCCGGCAGGCGGCGCGCGGCATCCGCGTGGGACTGCCACCCGACGAAGCAGGCTGGCTGCGTCTGCAAACCGCCTTGAAAGAATGGACCGAACGATGAAACCCCATACACTTCCCATGTTCCCGGCACTGCTGTGCGGCGCCTGCCTGACCATCGGCGCGGCCACTGCGGCGCCGGTCACCGTGCGCGACGACGACGGCAATACGATCACCCTGCAAAAGCCGGCGCAGCGCATCGTGTCCATGTCGCCGCACGTGACGGAACTGCTGTTTGCAGCCGGGGGCGGCGACAAGATCGTGGGCGCCGTCACGTACAGCGACTATCCGGAAGCGGCCAAGAAAATTCCGCGCATCGGCACCAACCGCCAGATCGACATGGAGCGCGTGATCGCCATGAAACCGGACCTGATCGTGGCCTGGATGCACGGCAGCTCCGAACGCCAGATCGAAACCCTGCGCCAGCTGGGCATCCCGATCTTCCACAGCGAACCATTGAAACTCGATGGCATTGCCGACAACGTCCAGCGCCTGGGCCAGCTGCTGGGCACCGAGAATGTGGCGCAACCTGCCGCCGCCGGCATCCGCCAGCAGTTTGCCGCGCTCACCAGGCAGTATGCGAACCGCCCGCCGGTGCGCATGTTTTACCAGGTGTGGGACAAGCCGCTTTATACGCTCAGCAGCGGCTCCATCGTCTCCGACGCCATGCGCGTGTGCGGCGGCGTCAATATTTTCGCCGACCTCAAAGTGACGGCGCCGGTGGTGAGCATCGAAGGCGTGCTGCAGGCCGATCCCGAGGCAATCTTCGGCACGGCCGAAAAAGACTACGGCGGCGTGGCCCTGTGGAAGCCGTATGCGACGATGAAGGCGGTCCGCAACGGCAACCTGTTTACGCTCGACGGGGAGCTGCTCAACCGCGCCGGCCCGCGCATGGTGGAAGGCACGCGCATCATGTGCGACATGCTGGAACAGGCGCGCCAGCGCCGCAAGAACTGACATGACCTTCCCCTACTCTACCCTGATGGTGCAGGGCACCACGTCCGACGCCGGCAAGAGCACCGTAGTGGCCGCGCTGTGCCGCCTGCTCAAGCGCCAGGGCGTGCGCGTGGTCCCGTTCAAGCCGCAGAACATGGCGCTCAACAGCGCGGTGACGGCCGACGGCGGAGAAATCGGTCGCGCCCAGGCGTTACAGGCGATTGCCGCCGGCGTGCCGCCCCACACCGACATGAACCCGGTGCTGCTCAAACCATCGAGCGACATCGGCGCGCAGGTGATCATTCACGGCCAGGTACGGGCCGAGATGAACGCGCGCGACTACCACCGCTACAAGACGGTGGCGATGGAGGCGGTGCTGGAATCGCATGCCCGCCTGCTGGCGCAATACGATTGCGTGATGGTGGAAGGCGCTGGCAGTCCGGCCGAAATCAACCTGCGCGCGCGCGACATCGCCAACATGGGCTTTGCCGAAAAGGTGGACTGCCCGGTGATCCTGGTGGCGGACATCGACCGTGGCGGCGTGTTCGCCCACCTGGTGGGCACGTTGTCGTGCCTGTCGGAGAGCGAGCGGGCGCGCACGATCGGCTTCGTCATCAACCGCTTCCGGGGCGACATCAAGCTGCTGGAACCGGGCCTGGCATGGCTGGAACAGCAAACGGGCAAGCCGGTGCTGGCCGTGCTGCCGTATCTGCACGGCCTGTTCCTCGACGCGGAAGACGCGGTGCAGGCGGTGCAGGCATCGACAGGCGGATTCCGCGTGGTGGTACCGAGCCTGCCGCGCATGAGCAACCACACCGACTTCGATGCGCTGCGCGCGCATCCCGACGTGGACCTGCGCTTCGTGCGCGAGGGCGAGCCGATCCCCGCCGCCGATCTGATCATCCTCCCGGGCAGCAAGAACACGCGCGGCGACCTGGCATGGCTGCATGCGCAGGGCTGGCCCGCCGTCATCGCGCGCCACCTGCGCTATGGCGGCAAGGTGATGGGCGTATGCGGCGGCTTCCAGATGCTGGGCGCCAGCGTGACCGACCCGCTGGGCATGGAAGGCCACGCGGGCGAATCGGAGGCCCTGGGCCTGCTCGACATGGTCACGGCCATGACGCCGCACAAGCGGCTGGTGCAGGTGCATGGCACGTGCGCTTTCGATGCCGCAGGCCCGGTGGTCACCGGCTACGAGATCCACATGGGCACCTCGACTGGCGCCGCACTGGAACGGCCCGCGTTCACCATCGATGGCCGTCCCGAGGGCGCGGTATCGGTCGATGGCCAGATCCTCGGCACGTATCTGCATGGCCTGTTCGATACGCCACAGGCGTGCGCCGCGCTGCTGCGCTGGGCCGGTCTCGATTCCGACCACACGGTGGATACCGCCGCGCTGCGCGAGGCAAGCCTCGACCGGATTGCCGATTCGGCGCAGCCTTTGTTGGACGCGCTGGTCGCGCTCAAGTCGCCCCGCTAAGCACCACGCGGCCGGTTATCCGGGCGACGATTGCCCGAGCGGCGCTTCCTCGATCTTGCGGTTGCCCGGCCCCGCCAGGGTGCGCAAACTGCGCTCGGTGGCGGCCGTGTATTCGTGCCTGAGCACCGTATCGACGAAGCGGAAGTCGCAGCGCACCTGCTCGTGGCTGGCGGTGACGATCATGTAACCGCGCTTGCTGGTCTGGGCGTAGTACAGCGGTTCGATCAGCGCCACCATCATCGCCGCCACGTCGTCCGGGTCGCGGTCGGGATAGCCGCCTTCCATGCCGGGCGACGTTACCGAGGCGGTGGCAAATTCCACGCCCACCTGCCGCCCGCTGGCGTCCACCAGGTCGCTGGCCCAGGCGTTATGCGTGTCGCCGGCCAGCACCACGAGGTTCTTGCGGTGGCGCGTCATGATGTCGAACACCTGTTCGCGGTCGCCTTGGTAGGCGTCCCACGAATCGAGATAGCACGGCAGCGGCGGCGCCGTCAGCCACGCCTGCTCCTGCTCCCCGATGCACGCCGGATCGACCGCTGCGCGGTGTTTGAGCGCGGCGTAATCGGTGGCGCTGCACTCGCCCATCAGCACCGCGCGCGGATAGGCCATGCGGGCCATCAGCACCTGCTGGCCCAGCATCTGCCAGCGCGCTGCCGACTTGGCCACCTGTCCCTCCAGCCACGCCATCTGGTCGCTGCCGATCATCTGGCGCTCGGGCGAGCACACCTCGCTGCGGTACTTGGCTTCGTCGAAACGCTTGTCGGCGTCAAAATACGCCGACATTTTCAGTTGCCGGTCGCGCGCGACCAGTCGCGTGTCGAGCATGTGCAGCGAGACGATGCCGCCGAAATCGAACGAACGATAAATCTTGTCGAGGGCGGCGGGATCGGGCGTGCGGATCGGCATCCACTCGTGGTATGCGGTGACCGCCGCCAGCTTGCGCTGGGCGAACGGACCATATTTGGCGGCGTCGTGGTCGAGCGAGCCGTTGCGCCAGGTGTCGTCCGCGATTTCATGGTCGTCCCACACGGCGATGAACGGCATGGCCGCATGCACGGCCTGCAGATCCGGATCGCTGCGGTATTGGGCGTAGCGGCGCCGGTAATCGTCAAGCCGCAGCAGCACGTCGCGCGGCTCGGACACGCGATCGAGCCGCTTGCCATGCTCCGCGCCGTAGCCGGTGCTTTCATATTCGTAGATATAGTCGCCGATGTGCAGGGCGGCGTCGATATCGTCCTGCAGCGCCGCGTCGGCATACACATTGAAAAACCCGAACGGGAAGTTCGAACACGAAAACACCGCCAGGCGTACCTGACGCACGTCCGCGCGCGGCAGCGTCCTGGTGCGTCCCACGGGAGATTGCACGCCGTCCGCCTCGAACCGGTAGTAATAGCGATGACCCGGCAGCAGTCCGGCGGCATCCACCTTCACCGTAAAATCCTGGCGCGCGGATGTCGTCGCGCTGCCGCTGGCCACCACCGACTGCATGGCGGCATCGGTGGCCAGCTGCCAGCGCACGCCCACGTCCTGCAGCCGGTCGCCCTGGGCGGGCGTGACGCGGGTCCACAGGATCACGCGGTCGGTGAGCGGGTCGCCGCTGGCCACGCCGTGGACGAAGCGGGTGGCGCCGGCGTCGTTGGGAACGGCGGTGCTGGAGCAGGCCGTCATGCCGGCGCCCAGCAGCGCGGTGCCGGCCACCTGGCGGATGAAGCCGCGCCGACCCGGAAGATGCGGTTTGTCCTGCATGGCGGCTCCTCGGTCCAGGTTCGATGGATCGCACCTTACCCGCGCTGCATGACCTCCTGATGACCTCACGATGACCGGGGCCGCGTATCCCACATGCCCGGTGACCCGTTTTGCGCATTTATGGGAAAATTCGGCCCATGGATACTTCCACCGACATCTCAGAACCATCGTCCGCCGCGGCGGTAGCAACAGCGGCGGCCAAGCGCTACCTGCCATGGGTGGTGGCCACCACCCTGTTCATGGAGCAGCTGGACTCCACCATCGTCAACACCGCCATCCCCAGCATGGCGGAAAGCCTGCAAGTGACGCCACTGAGCCTCAAGGCGGTCGTCACCAGCTATGTGCTCAGTCTTGCGGTGGCCATTCCCGTGAGCGGCTGGATGGCCGACCGCTACGGCACGCGGCGGGTGTTCATGAGCGCCATCACCATCTTCACCATCGCCTCGATCCTGTGCGGCCTGTCGGTCAATTCGCCCATGCTGGTGGCGGCGCGGCTGCTGCAAGGCTTCGGCGCGGCGATGATGATGCCGGTCGGGCGCCTGGCCATCGTGCGCACGTTCCCCAAGTCCGAACTGCTGGCGGCCATGAACTTCGTGATCATCCCGGCATTGATCGGGCCCCTGCTGGGCCCCACGGTGGGCGGCCTGATCGTGCACTGGATGACGTGGCGCGAGATCTTCTTCGTCAACGTCCCGGTGGGCATCGCCGCGCTGTACCTGGCCAACAAGCACATGCCCGACTACCGCAGCGAGGACGTGCGCCCGCTCGATTTCATCGGCCTGGTGCTGTTCGGCACCGGCGTGGCGCTGCTGTCATGGCTGCTCGAAGTGTTTGGCGAACACCGGCTCGACGTGACGTCGATGTCGGTGCTGTTCGTGATCGGCTGCTCGCTGCTGGTCGCCTACGTGTGGCATGCGCGCGAGGCCACCTACCCGCTGCTGCGCCTTACCCTGTTCAAGATCCGCACGTTCCGCGTGTCGGTGGCAGGTGGTTTTATCACCCGCATCGGCGTGGGCGGCCTGCCGTTCCTGCTGCCGCTGCTGTACCAGCTGGGACTTGGCTTGCCGGCCTGGCAGTCCGGGCTCCTGATGATGCCGTCGGCCGCCGCCGCCATGTTCATGAAGTTCATTTCGGCGCGCGTGCTGGGTCGTTTCGGCTATCGCCAGGTGCTCACGGTGAACACGGTGCTGATCGGGATCACCATCAGCATGTACACGTTCGTCCAGCAAGGCACGCCGCTTTACGTGATCGTGATGATCAGCCTTTGCCTGGGCTTCTTCAATTCGCTGCAGTTCTCCAGCATGAATACCATCGCCTATGCCGACGTGGAAGGAAGCGACAGCAGCATGGCCAGCACCATCGCCAGCTCGATGCAGCAGCTGTCGGTGAGCTTCGCCCTGGCGGCCGGCTCGCTGATCACGGGCTGGTACCTGGGCGACCTGCCGCAGTCGAACCGGCTGGCGCTCACCACCGCGCTGCACCATGCCTTCCTGACGCTGGCCGTGCTTACCCTGCTGTCGTCGCTCACTTTCTGGTCGCTGCGCAAGGGCGACGGCGACAGCATCAGCAAGGGCAGCATCAAGGAGGACTAGTTGCGGTGCCGGTCC
>JBEVMD010000348.1:0-3816 GCA_040508835.1 Duganella sp.
TCTTTCAGGATCTTGGTGTTGGTGACGTACAGGTCGTCGCCGACCAGTTGCACTTTCTTGCCCAGTTCCTTCGTCAGGATCGCCCAGCCGTCCCAGTCGCCTTCGTGCATCGCGTCTTCGATCGAGATGATCGGGTACTTGTCGCACCAGGTCGCCAGCAGGTTGGTGAACTCGGTGGCGGTGAGCGACAGGCCCTCGCCTTCCAGTTCGTACTTGCCGTTCTTGTAGAACTCGGACGCGGCGCAGTCCAGGCCCAGCGCGATCTGGGTGCCTGGCTCGTAGCCGGCTTCTTCGATGGCCTGGATGATCAGCTTGATGGCTTCCTCATGGTTGGCCAACGATGGCGCGAAACCGCCTTCGTCGCCCACGGCCGTGCTCAGGCCCTTCTTGTGCAGGATCTTTTTCAGCGTGTGGAACACTTCCGCGCCATAACGCACGGCTTCCTTGAACGACGGTGCGCCCACGGGAATGATCATGAATTCCTGGATGTCCAGGTTGTTGTCGGCGTGCGCGCCGCCGTTGATCACGTTCATCATCGGCACCGGCAGTTGCATCGCGCCCGAACCGCCGAAGTAGCGGTACAGCGGCAGGCCCGCTTCTTCGGCGGCAGCCTTGGCCACGGCCATCGACACGGCCAGCATGGCGTTGGCGCCCAGGCGGCTCTTGTTTTCGGTACCGTCCAGGTCAATCAGAGTGCGGTCCAGGAAAGCTTGCTCATTGGCGTCGAGGCCCATGATCGCTTCCGAGATTTCGGTGTTGATGTTTTCGCAGGCTTGCAGCACGCCCTTGCCGAAATAACGCTTCGGATCGCCGTCGCGCAGCTCGATCGCTTCGCGCGAACCGGTCGACGCACCCGATGGCACGGCAGCGCGGCCCATCACGCCCGACTCCAGCAGCACGTCGCATTCGACGGTAGGATTGCCGCGCGAATCGATAATTTCACGGCCGATAATATCAACAATAGCACTCATTTAATTCTCCAAAGTTAGACGAAACAGAGTCCGCTCGATGCGTCTTGCGCGCATGTGCGAGTGAAATAATAACGGGAATATAACCCAATGCGCGGGATTCTGGCTACGCGTGCGCATTGGGCAGGTACTGGATGAGGCTGTTTATTTAAAGCTGTTTTCGAGGAAACCAGCTTTTTTGGTGATGCGATCGAGCTCGATCAGGGTCGACAGCAGTTCCTTCATGCGGCCCAGCGGCACCGCGTTGGGACCGTCGGACAATGCTTCGGCCGGGTTCGGATGGGTTTCCATGAACAGGCCATCGACACCGACCGCCACCGCCGCGCGCGACAGCACCGGCACCATTTCGCGCATGCCGCCCGACGACGTACCGTTACCGCCCGGCAGTTGCACCGAGTGGGTAGCGTCGAACACGACCGGGCAATTCGATTCGCGCATGATGGCAAGCGAACGCATGTCGGACACCAGGTTGTTGTAGCCGAACGAGGCGCCACGCTCGCACGCCATGAAGTTGTCTTCGTTCAGGCCGACTGCCTTGGCGGCAGCGCGGGCCTTGTCGATGACGTTTTTCATGTCGTGCGGCGCGAGGAACTGGCCCTTCTTGATGTTGACCGGCAGGCCGGACTGGGCACAGGCGACGATGAAGTCGGTCTGGCGGCACAGGAAGGCCGGCGTTTGCAGCACGTCGACCACGCTGGCCACTTCGGCGATTTCGTCGATCGAGTGCACGTCGGTGAGCACCGGCACGCCCAGCTCGCGCTTGACGTCGCCCAGGATTTCCAGGCCCTTCTCGCGGCCGGGGCCGCGATAGGTGGCGCCCGACGAACGGTTGGCCTTGTCGAACGAGGATTTGTAGATGAACGGGATGCCCAGTTCAGCCGTCATTTCCTTGAGGATGCCGGCCGTGTCGAACGCCATCTGGCGCGATTCGATCACGCAGGTACCGGCGATCAGGAAGAACGGTTTATCCAGGCCTACGTCGAATCCGCACAGTTTCATGCCGCTGCTCCTTGTGGTTGCATTTCAACACCTGCGCCGGCCGCTTTATGCGCCAGCGCTGCCTTGATGTACGACGTGAACAGCGGGTGGCCGTCGCGCGGCGTCGATTTGAATTCCGGGTGGTACTGCACGCCCATGTACCACGGGTGGGCGTTGTCGCCGGTGCGTGGCAGTTCCATGATTTCGCACAGGTCTTCCGTTGGCGTACGGGCCGCCACGACCAGGCCGGCAGCTTCCACGCGCGGCAGGTAGTGATTGTTGGCTTCGTAGCGGTGGCGGTGACGCTCGGTCACGACGGCGCCGTAGATCTCGGCGGCCAGCGTGCCCGGCTTGATCTCGCAGGTCTGCGCGCCCAGGCGCATGGTGCCGCCCAGGTCGGAATTCTCGTCGCGTTTTTCGACCTTGCCGTCCTGGCCTTGCCACTCGTCGATCAGGGCCACGACCGGCTGCGCCGTGTCCAGGTCGAACTCGGTGGAGTTGGCGGTGGTGAGGCCAGCCTTGTGACGCGCGTATTCGATCAGCGCAACCTGCATGCCCAGGCAGATGCCCAGGTAAGGGATCTTGTTTTCACGGGCGAACTGGGCCGCCATGATCTTGCCTTCCACGCCGCGCTTGCCGAAGCCGCCCGGCACCAGGATGGCGTCGAACTTGGCCAGGTTGGCGCAGCCGGTGGTTTCGATTTCTTCCGAATCGATGTACTCGATGTTGACTTTCGATTCGTTGTGGATGCCCGCGTGGCGCAGCGCTTCGGTCAGCGACTTGTACGATTCGGTCAGTTCCACGTACTTGCCGACCATGCCGATCGACACTTCCGACTTCGGATGCTCGAGGGTGTAGATCAGCTTGCTCCAGACGGACAAATCGGCCGGTGCAGGATTCAAGTCCAGCGCTTCGCAGATGATCGCGTCCAGGCCCTGGTCGTGCAGCATTTGCGGCACTTTATAGATGGTGTCCACGTCCCAGACGGAAATCACGCCCGACTCTTCGATGTTCGAGAACAGCGAGATCTTGGCGCGCTCGTCGTCGGGAATCGGACGGTCGGCGCGGCACAGCAGCGCGTTCGGGAAGATGCCGATTTCGCGCAGCTTTTGGACCGAGTGCTGGGTGGGCTTGGTTTTCAGTTCGCCAGCGGACGCGATGTACGGCACCAGCGTCAGGTGCACGAAAGCCGAGTTCTTGCGGCCGGCGCGCAGGCTCAGCTGACGCGCCGCTTCGAGGAACGGCAGCGATTCAATATCGCCGACGGTGCCGCCGATTTCGCACAGGGCCACGTCATAGCCTTCGGCGCTGCGCCGGATGTAGTCCTGGATTTCGTTGGTGATGTGCGGGATCACCTGCACGGTTTTACCGAGGTACTCGCCGCGGCGTTCCTTGCGGATCACGGACTCGTAGATCTGGCCGGTGGTGAAGTTGTTCACCTTTTTCATGCGGGTGGAAATGAAGCGCTCGTAGTGGCCGAGGTCGAGGTCGGTTTCAGCGCCGTCGTCGGTGACGAAGACTTCACCGTGTTGCATGGGGCTCATGGTGCCAGGATCGACGTTGATGTACGGGTCGAGCTTGAGATTGGTGACGCGGACACCGCGGGAGGCGAGGATCGCGGCCAGCGACGCGGCGGCGATGCCCTTTCCCAACGAGGAAACGACGCCGCCGGTCACGAACACGAACTTGGGCATGGGAGCCTAAGGGGCCGGAAATTGTCATTTTACCGGAACCTTTCCGGACCGACAAATCCTGCAGTCCAACCTTGGACCTCAACCCTCCGTCGCAAACGCGACCACGTGGTCGATCGCGAGCCGGATACCGATCTGTTCGCCGATCGCGTGATTGTGGTGCGAGGGCACGAGCGACA
>JBEVMD010000400.1:0-12010 GCA_040508835.1 Duganella sp.
AGGAAAAAAAAGGCCGGGTTCCTGTGACGGAACCCGGCCTCTGGCGTATCGCGCGCAGCGGATCAGCGCTTTTTATCGGCCGCCACTTCGTCCTGGCGCAGCTTGGCGGCCAGCTTGTCCAGCACGCCGTTGACGTACTTGTGGCCGTCGATACCGCCAAATGACTTGGTCAGCTCGACCGCTTCGTTGATGACAACGCGGTACGGGATTTCCAGGTTGTTTTTCAGTTCGTACTCGCCGATCAGCAGCACCGCGTGCTCGATCGGCGACAGTTCCTCGATGCCGCGGTCGACCAGCGGCGCGAACGTCTCGCGCAGGGCCACGGAATCCTGGATCGCGCCGTACAGCAGCTTGGTGAAATGCTCGGCGTCGGCCTTGTCGAAGCCGTGCGCGGCGCGGATGTTGTTGACGACCGTGGTGGCGGCTTCGTTGTTCAGCAGCCACTGGTACAGGCCCTGCAGCGCGAACTCGCGTGCGCGGTGACGCGGGGTGCGGTTTTTGCTGGGGTTGGCGTGTAGGCTTTTATCTGTCATGGGGTTACCTGTTGTTCTTTACTGATGGAGTCAGCGGCGCGCCGGGGACGCGCCGCTGGCGGCGACTTATTCGTCGTCGCCCTGGTCCTGATTGAGTTCTTCGAGGGCGATGGTCAAATTGGCCATTTCCACTGCCACGCGGGCGGCGTCGGAACCTTTTTCGGCCATGCGCACTTCCGCCTGCTCATCGTTTTCGGTGGTGAGAATGGCGTTGGCAATCGGGATGCCATAGTCGAGGCCGATGCGGGTGATGCCGGCGCCGGACTCGTTCGAGACCAGCTCGAAGTGGTACGTTTCGCCGCGGATGATGGCGCCCAGCGCGATCAGCGCATCGAACTGCTGCGATTCGGCCATTTTTTGCAGCACCAGCGGCACTTCCAGCGCGCCCGGCACGGTCACGTGCAGCACGTCCTCGTCGTCCACACCCAGGCGTTTCAGTTCTGCCAGGCAGGACGACAACAGGCCGTGGCCGATGTCTTCGTTAAAACGGGCTTGAACGATGCCGACACGCAGGCCGTCGCCGTTCAGATTGGTTTCGTAGCTTCCTACGGTCATGATGAGCCTCTTTAGATAATCAGGTTAATTGGGTTTGGCCAGGTAGCCGGTCACTTCCAGGTCGAAGCCGGTCATCGACGGCATCTTGCGCGGGCTGGCCAGCAGCTGCATTTTGCAGACGCCGACTTCGCGCAGGATCTGCGCGCCGATGCCATAGCTGCGCAGGTCCATGCTGGCCGCGCGGCCCTTCGGCTTGGCTTCCGGCTTGTCGAGCGCGGCAAACTGCGAGAAGAACTGCTCGGCAGTTTCTTCGCAGTTCAGCAGCACGATCACGCCGCTCTCGGCCGCCTTGACCGCCGCCAGCGACGACGACAGGTTCCACGAGTGGGTGGTCGTTTCCGACTCCAGCACGTCGAGGATGGAGACCGGCTGGTGCACGCGCACCAGGGTGTCCCTGTCCTTGTCGATGTCGCCATGCACCAGCGCCAGGTGGGCGGAACCGCTCGGCTTGTCGCGGTACGCGAGCATGCGGAACTGGCCCTGCGCCGTGTTCAACTGGCGCTCCCCCACTTTTTCCACCAGCGACTCGTTGCGGCTGCGATAGTGGATCAGGTCGGCGATGGTGCCGATTTTCAGATTGTGTTCCTTGGCAAATTCCAGCAGGTCCGGCAGGCGCGCCATGGTGCCGTCGTCCTTCATGATCTCGCAGATCACCGATGCCGGCGTCAGACCCGCCATGGCGGTGAGATCGCAACCGGCTTCGGTATGGCCGGCACGCATCAGCACGCCGCCCTTTTGCGCCTTGAGCGGGAAGATGTGGCCCGGCTGCACGATGTCGCTCGGCTGCGCATCCTTGGCCACGGCTACCTGGATGGTCCTGGCGCGGTCGGCGGCGGAGATGCCGGTAGTCACGCCTTCGGCCGCTTCGATCGATACCGTGAAATTGGTGCCGAACGCGGTGCCGTTACGCGAGGACATCATCGACAGCTCGAGCTGGTCGCAGCGTTCTTCGGACAGGGTGAGGCAGACCAGGCCGCGCGCGTGCTTGACCATGAAATTGATGGCTTCCGGCGTCACGAAATCGGCCGCGAGCACCAGGTCGCCTTCGTTTTCCCGGTCTTCTTCATCGACCAGGATCACCATGCGGCCAGCGCGCAATTCGGCGACGATTTCTTCGGTGCTGGAAATTGACATTTTTAATCCTTGGGAACTAAAGCGAGAATAACCCGCTATTTTAAAGGATTTACGCCACCTCCACCGCAAAACCCCGCTTTTATCCGCCAATTGCCGGCGTCACGCGGCTGCGGTCTTGATTTCTTGAAAAGATTCCGTGACTCGACAGCAGTGTTTGTTGCGCTGGCCCGATAAGTTTGCCGTACGGCAGCTTATGGCGGCGTATGATGGACGCACACCATCGTCAGCCACCCGTCCGGAGCCCGCATGCCGCCGCTGCGTCACACCACCTGCCTGGAATCTCGTCTGACATCGAGCCGGTCCGTATTCCTGGCGTTATTGCTGAGCTGGTGCCTGCCTGCGGCCCAAGCCCAAGCCCTGGCCCTGGCCCAAACCCAGGCGCAACCGGCCGCTGCGATTGCCCAAGGCAAGCGCATCTGGCAGCAGCGCTGCACCGACTGCCACGCGCTCGACACCGACGAGACCGGACCGCGCCATCGCGGCGTGTTCGGACGGCGCGCCGGCAGCCTGCCGGGCTACGATTACTCGCGCGCGCTGCGCCGCTCGGCCATCACCTGGGATGCGGGATCGCTCGACCGCTGGCTATCGGATCCGGAAAGTTTTATCCCGGGCCAGAACATGGATGTCCGCCTGACCCGGGCCGCCGATCGGGCGGCCGTGATCGCCTACCTGCAAAGCCTGTCGCCCGCCGGCGCTAGCCCGGCATCTGCCCCGGCGCAAAACTCGCGTGCAGCGCCAGGTACGCCGCGCCGCTGACATTGGCCTCCGGGCCCAGGTCGCCCGGCAGCACCGGCGGGCGGGCGGCGCCGGACCAGTCGTAGCGCCCCAGCGCTTGCTCCACTTGCCCCAGCAATAACGCCAACAGCGCCCGGTCCATCTTGCCATCGACGATCACCGCATCGAGATCGACCAGGCAGGCCGCATTGCAGATGGCGCAGGCCAGCGCATCGGCCGCCGGCGCCGCCCACGCCAGGGTAACGTCGCGCCACGGCGCCGCGAGCGCGCGCGCATCGCGGGCGGCGTCGGGGTCGAGACCGGCGTCGTTAAAACGCTGCGCCAGCATGGCCAGCGACGCTACGCTCAGCAATTGCGCCGGCACGGCGCGCTGGTCGTGCGCGGCCGCGCGCATGGGCAGCGAACCGATGGCGCCCGCATTGCCGTGCGCCCCGGCATGGGGCTGGCCGCCGATCACCAGGCTGCCGCCGGCCAGGCTGTCGATATACACGTACAGATAATGCGTGAGGCCGCGCCCGCGCCCCGCCACCAGTTCCGCCACGCCGGCGGCGGCCGTGTCCTTGGCAAAGATCACCGGCAAGGCCGTCATCGCCTGCAAACGGGCGCGGATGTCGACGCCTTCCCACTGCCTGGCCTGGTCCGCAGGCTGCTGCAGCAGCTGCTGCCACGCGCCCAGCGCCAGCGGCGCGGCCACGCCGAGGCCGCACAGGCGCGCTGCCCGCTCGGGCCCCAACCGGGCGGCAATGGCGTCCTGTTGCCGGCCGATGGCTGCAAACACGGTGTCCACGTCCGGATGCGGGTAAGCGATGCCGGCGCGCCATTGCGGCTGTCCCACCAGGTCGAGCACGATCACCTCGAGGCTGCTACGGCCGATGTGGATGCCCAGCGCGTAGGCGCCGTCGGGCGCGAGCGCGATCGGCTGCGACGGCTGTCCCACTTTGCCGCGCTGAACTTCCAGCTTGCGCACCAGCTTTTCATCGAGCAGGCGGTTGATGATGACCGAGGCGGTTTGATTGCTGAGATTGGTCAGGCGCGCCAGGTCGGCCTTGGCCAGGCTGCCGGCGGCGCGCACATGCTGCAGCATCAGCCGCTCATTGTGGCCCAGCTCACGCAGGATAGATGACATGTTGATATCGGATTGGAGTGTCGGGCGTTTTGTAGTATGGTGCCGTATCAATTAATAAATCAAATTGATTTATTAACCAAGAACCAAGGAGAAATGATGCACTTCGATGCCACCCTGCTCGGCCTGATCGCAGCCTTTTGCACCACCGTCGCCTTTATCCCGCAAGTGGTACTGATCTGGCGCCGCCGCTCGGCCAGCGGCGTTTCCACCGGCATGTATTGCGTATTCTGTTTTGGCGTGCTGCTGTGGCTGATCTACGGCATCAGCATCGAGGCCTGGCCGATTGCCATCAACAACGGCATCACGCTGATCCTGGCCTGCTCGGTGCTGGTCATGAAATGGGTGTTCCGCAAGAATCCTTGACGCCATTGCCCGCTGGCGCCAGCGGGCCGCGGCCAACCGCGCGCTGGCGCCAGCGTCATTACAGCTTGCCGGCCGCGCCCACCGACACCATGCGTTCCACGTAGCGGGCGATCAGGTCGATTTCCAGGTTCACCTGCACGCCCACCACCAGATGCTTGAGCGTGGTCATGGCGATGGTGTGCGGGATCAGGTTGATCGAGAACTGGCATACCAGGTCGGCGCCGCTGCCGATATCGGTCACGCGGTTGACCGTCAGCGACACGCCATTGACCACGATCGAGCCTTTGAAGGCCAGGAACTTGGCCAGGTCGTGACCGGCTTCGATCACCAGTTCCCACGATTCGCCCACCGGCTCGAACTTGCGCACCACGCCCAGGCCATCGACGTGGCCCGACACCAGGTGGCCGCCCAGGCGCTCGTTCAAGGTCAGCGCCTTTTCCAGGTTGACTTCGGTGGTGGTGTCCAGGCCGACGGTGCAGTTGAGGCTTTCGCGCGAGACGTCCACCCGGAAGCTGGACGCATCCTTTTCCACCACCGTCATGCAGGCGCCGTTGATGGCAATCGAGTCGCCCAGCGCGACGTCGGCCAGCGGCAGGCCGCCGGCGCTGATGTTCAGGCGCACGCCCGCAAACGAGCCGCCTTCGAGCGGGGTGACCGATTCAATTTTGCCGACAGCGGCGACGATTCCAGTAAACATGTGATTTCTCAGGTAGGGGTAAAAGGTAAGGGGTCGGCAAAGCGGGCCAGGATGCGTACGTCGGCGCCGATCTGCTTTACTTGATGGAATTTCAACTGTTTTTTCTGCGACAGGTGCGTGAGCGCCGGCAGCGCGAACATGCCTTGCGCGTCGCCCAGCAGCATCGGCGCCAGGTACACCAGCAACTCGTCGACACAGCCTTCGCGGATCAGCGAGCCGTTGAGCTTGCTGCCCGCCTCGACATGCAGCTCGTTGATCTGGCGCCGGCCCAGTTCGCGCATCAGCCCGGGCAGGTCCACCTTGCCCGTTGCATTGGGCAGCAGGATCACCTCGTTGCCGAGCGCGCGCAAGGCGGCGCCCTTCTCCGGGTCGCGCACGGCAGCCACGATCCAGGTGCCGCCACCTTGCAATATCTTGGCGGACGGGTCGATTTCAAGGCGGCTGTCGATCACAATGCGAATCGGCTGGCGCGGCGTGTCGATGCCGCGCACGTTCAGTTGCGGATCGTCGGCCTTGACGGTGCCGATGCCGGTCAGAACGGCGCAGGCGCGCGCGCGCCAGGCGTGGCCATCGGCGCGGGCCCGTTCGCCCGTGATCCACTGGCTGGCGCCGTTGTGCAGCGCCGTCATGCCGTCCAGGCTGGCGGCGGTTTTCATGCGCACCCACGGCAGGCCGCGCGTCATGCGCGAAAAAAAGCCGATATTCAATTCATAAGCTTGCTCGGCCAGCAAGCCGCTGCTGGTGGCAATGCCGGCCGCCGCCAGCTTGGCCATGCCCTGCCCCGCCACCAGCGGATTGGGGTCTTCCATGGCGGCCACCACGCGGCCCAGGCCGGCGCGCACCAGCGCATCGGCGCACGGCGGCGTGCGGCCATGGTGGCTGCACGGCTCCAGCGTGACATACGCGGTGGCGCCGCGCACGTCGTGGCCGCGCGCCTGCGCGTCCTTCAAGGCCTGGATCTCGGCGTGGTCGCCGCCCGCCTGCTGGGTGACGCCCGCGCCGATGACTTCGCCATCGCGCACGATCACGCAGCCGATGCGGGGATTGGGCGAGGTGGTATACAAACCCTGCTCGGCCCAGGCCAGCGCCAGGGTCATGCCCTCGATATCGTTACGGATTCTCACATAGTCCTTATTTGAATACACCGGTGCAGTCCGGTTCCACGGCCGGGTCGCACACGCGCAGCCGTCCCAGCATGTTGATCTTGATATTGCGGGCGTGATCGCCCAGCGCCAGCGATAGCGTGCCCCAGCGCGCGGCCAGACTGTTGCCTGCGCTGCAGCTGCGTCCTGCGCCATTATAAGCAAGGTAGGCCGGCGGCGCATTGGACGAGAAGGCAGCGGCCACGCGCACGCCGTCGGGCAGCGGTCCGCGCTGGAACAGCACGGCCTCGCCCGCATCCGGCCGGCGGTTGCCGTTGGCGTCCACGAACACGATCCAGCCCAGCCGCCAGTCGATGCCGCCCGGCTCGCGCGGCGCCAGCATCACGGGCCGGCCCCGCGCCAGCGCCTGCGACCGGGTCAGGTCGATGGCGGCCACCAGGTCGTTGACGGCCGCGCGCAATTGCTGGCGCCGCATCAGCTCCTGGTACGACGGCGCCGCCACGCCCAGCAGGATGGCGGCCAGCGCCAGCACCACCAGCAGTTCCACCAGGGTGACGCCGTCCTGTTTCGTGTTCATGGCCTAGCGCCAGCAGTTGGGATGCGGGCCGCGCGCCAGCTGCTGGCCGGTGCTCGTCAGGGTCAGCTGGTCGCACTGCGCGTCGCGAAAGCGCGGGTCGACGCGGGCCGTGCCGGGCGTGGCCACCAGTTGCACGCATGTGTCGATGACTTCGCCGTCGCACGCCTTGCCTTCGATTTCGTGGCCGCTGCCCTGCGGCGTGGCGCCGCTCCACCACTGGAACTGGCGCTCCTGCTCGCCGGTGGCGCCGGCCGAAAACGCCAGGTACGTGCCGTGCTGGGTAAAAAAGCGCTCCTGCTGCAGCATCAGGCGCTGCATGGTCGCTTGCGCTTCGTGGCGGCGGGTGCGGAGCACGTGATCGTGCCAGGCGGGCGCGGCGGCAGCAGCCAGCATCGCCACGATCAGCATCACGACCAGCAGTTCGATCATGCTGAAACCGCGCCGGGCGTTCATGGCGTCTCCCCGTGCAGCTGGCGCCAGTTGGCGATTTCGCGCCAGCTGAGGCGGCCCGCGCGCGCGCTGGTGTGGACCGTACCCGTCAGCACGGCGCCACGTGGATCGGGATTGGCCATCGCAACATCGTGCTCGATGCGCGTGCCGCCCGCCGGGTCACGCGGCCGCGTGCGCGTGGCAACGGGCACCAGCATGGGCCGGGCCGCATATGGCGCGGTCAGCTCGCCGATGACGGCTGGCACCATGGCGGGCGCGGGCAGCCGGGCCGTGACGCTCAGCGCGTCCGGCAGGCCGGTCAGCGCATTGACGACATAGGTGCGGCTGCCCGGTGCGTCGCACGCATTTTGCGCCGGCACCAGCGTATTGAATGCCAGCACGCCGCGCAGCAGCACGCCGCTATCGAGGCTGCGCTCGCCGGTGCTGGAAGACTGCAGCAGGTCGATATACCAGCCCATGCTGTCGGGTTCCATGGGCTCGCCATCGAGCGCGAACCGCGCACTGGCGGGATCGCCGGTGACGACGCGGCGCGTGAGCCGGCTGCGGCTGGTGACGAGCTCCGGCGGACTGCGCAGCGTGTCGCGGATGGCGTAATAGGTTTGCGGCGCAAAGCCGGACCGGGTGCGGTCCGATGGTTCGATCAGCTTACCGGTACCGAACAGCACCAGGTAGCCGCCGGCGTCCGCAAACGCCAGCTGCGGTTGCTGCGCGATCGGCTGGCGCCTGCCGGCCGCGTCGCGCGCGACATACAGCGGCGTGCTGTCCTTGCCGGGACCGACTGCCGTGGCCCACGGCGGGCCGCCCTGGAAATCGACACGCCATACATTGCCCTGCAGGTCGCCGGCATAGGCATAGCGCAGCGCGCCTTCGCGGTTGCGCAGCAGCACCGGCGCGTGCAGCGCATTGGCCTGCGCGGCGTCGGCTATCGGCGTGACGAGCCGGTAGTAATTGTCGTCCAGCCGCCAGGGCGCAGCGCGCGGCTTGTCCAGCGCCAGCAGGAACAGCGCGCCGGCGCCCGTCGGGCTGGCAAAGCCGTCCGCCGCGTAATTGTTCGCGCCGCTGGCGACGACGGCAAAGTCGCGGTAGACCGGCACCCCGCCGCGCGTGGCCACCTGCAGCCTGGCCAGCTGCGGCAGGCTGGTGACGTTGCCCAGCATGGCATCGTCGCGGTCGGTAAATTCCCACAGCACGCCGTGCTCGGCAAAGTGCAGCGGATCGGTAATGTCGAGCGCGAACACGCCTTGCGCGCCGCCGCCCAGCGCCGAGAGCAGCACGGTGCGGGTGTCGCCAGCGAGGGTGACGTCGCCCGCGCTGGCCGGACCGTCCACGTAGGCGCGGTGCACGTATTGCGGGCTGGTCAGCTGACTGAGCGCGCCAAACAACGCGGCAGGGACATAGGCAAACAGTTCCTTGCCATCGCTGGCATCGAAAGCGTGCAGCATGCCGTCGTTGGCGCCCAGGTAAATGACGTCGGGGCGTGCCGGCGCATGCGCAGCGGCAGGCGGTCCCACGTAGACGGGCGTGCTGTTGACGGAATTGCCGAGCACGCTGCTGCGGGCGCGGAACGGCTGGCCTTCGCGGCTGCGGTCGCCGCGCAACCAGGCCAGGCGTTGCGCACCGAGGCCGTCGGCAGCGCCGTCCGGGGCGCGGTCCAGTTGTTCGCGCTGGGTGGCGGACAGGCTGTCCCACGCGAACGGCGTCATGCCGAAGGTCCCGTCCGGGCGCACGCTGGCCGTGTAGATGTGCCGCTTCGCCGGCGCGGGAAATGGCGGATGCGTGGCGTCGCCGGTCAGGATCGCGCCCGCTTCCCATGCGGCCAGCGGCGCCTGAGCGAGGCCGGCCGCGCCAGGCGCGATGCTGTAGCGCGTAAAATGTCCGCCCCAGTCCGTCATGCGCATCGCTGCCTGGTACAGCGTGCTTTCCTGGCCAGGCCTGGTGGCGGCACGGACCAGCGATGCGCCGTCCAGCCTGCCATTGACCGGCGGATCGGATGGGCGGCAGGCGGTGGTCAACGGCGCACTGGCCATCGACAGCACGGGCGGCGCGGCGTGCGCGCGCGCCGTGCCCAACAGGATCATCAGCAGACCGAACTGCGGCAGCTGCAGACACTTTAAAAAACCGGACGGCATATGCATGATGCTCCCTCACTCCGGTATGAACACGCTTTGCAGCACCACCTCGGTACCCGGCTTCGGACCGAAGCCGATCGCCGTTACCCGGTAACAGTGCTGCGGATCGGCCGCATTGCCGCCCGGCGCGTGACAGTCCAGACGCTCGATCACATAGCGCGGCTTTTTGAACGGCAAAAAGCCGGCGCCCGTCTGCATGGTGGCGCCCGTTACCGCGCCGTAACCGGTGGTACAGGCGCCGCCATCGGCATCACCGGTCAGGTCCACGTGCTGCCAGGCGGGAACGACGCCGCAGGGACCGGTCGCCACCGCCGCGGTACCGTTCCCGATATCATGTTCTGCATCTGCCAAGGCATCCTCCGCCGCCTGGAACGCCAGCTCCCGGTCACGCCCGCCGCGCGCGGCCTGCTCGCCCTGCCAACTCAGGCGCGCCGCCGAAGCGCCAACCAGCATCACCAGGACCATCATGACCAGGCACACCAATACCGTCACTCCCCGCTGCGCGCGCATGTTTTACCCACTGCGGTTGCGCAGCGCCACCGTCAACCCGACTAGGCGCCGGGCGCGCCATCGCTCGGCCTCCGGGATCTCGGCCTCCAGGATGCGGGACCCGCTATCGGCGCCGTTGGCGTAGTCGGGTCCGAACAGGTCGAACCGCATGGCCGCCGTATCGGCGCGGGTGCCGTGCTCGCCGTGCGGCAGCAAGGCAAGGCGGATGGTGCACACGCGCTTCCAGTGCGTCCGGCGGTGGAAGTCGTGGTGCAGCGCCTGCGGCGTGGCGCCGGCCAGCACCGGCGCAGCGTCGAGCGCGCGGATGGCGGTGGCGGTCACATACAGGTTCGGTACGCCGTCGGCAGGCAGGTCGGTGTCGAGCCCGTACAGCACCTGGAACGATTCGACACCCTGCACAATGGCGTCCGCGCCCCAGCCGCTGTTGCTGCGGTATTTGCAGCGCAGCTCGGCCTGGCCGGTGTCGCTGAGCGCGACATAAAAAATGCTCCAGCCGAGCGCATCGTCATCGACGGGCGCCGCGACGCCGAAGCCGCCGCAATGGATGCTGGAACCGTCGCCGCTGGCCCCGGGACCGTGGCCGGAAAACCGCACGGCCAGCACGTCGCTGCCGTTGGCCACGGCCGGCAACGGATCCTCGATGCCGTCGCTGTTTTTGCCGAGGCTGCTTGCGTCCCAGCCGCCGACGTGCGCCGCCGTTGCCGCGTCGATGGCCACCGGCGCCGCCTCGCTGTCCCAGTTGGCGTACCCACCCTGGCGGATGGCCTGCGCCATGATGTCGAGCGCATAACGTGCGCCGTCGTCGAGCAATGCACTTTCGGCGTGATGGCGGTAGTTGCCGGCCGCAGCCAGCAGCAGGCTGCTGGCCAACAAGGTCAGTAGCAGGCCCAGCGCGGTTGCAAGCAGCAGCTCGACCAGGGTCCAGCCGCGCGTTGGCGCGCCCCGGCGCGCACCGGCCCGACGGCATTTGCCACTGCGGATTCGGATGGGCCACCGCGTGCATGCGGGAGCGGCCGCAAGCGGGCAGGCATCGACGGCTGGCTGGGCGTCCACACGGGCGCCTACATGGCCGCAACCATGGCCGCAACCATGGCTGAAAACAGCGGCGCACACCGGTGCACGCGAATGGTCACAGGGAGTATGGACGCGGACGCGCATCACGGCGCTCCGATCGGCAGCGCCACGCCGGGCGCGTAGTTGCCGGCCTGGTCCAGTTGCGGCGTGCCGTCCGGATTCTTGCCGCGCCAGCCGACCTTGATCACCAGCGGCGCGTTGGCGCCGCCGCTGCACGACCAGCGCAGCATGCCGCCGCTCCACAGGCCCCCATCGCGGCAGATCACCGCGCGCCCGCTGGGCAGGTGCGTGCGCAGCGCGGTTTTCATTTCGTACACATCGAACCAGGCCAGTTGCGCGGAGTCGCACGCGCCCGCATGACACAGCACGGGCGGCAGCGCGGGCGCGCCGTCGTTCAAGACATCGTAGTCGAGCGTGAGATACGGGTTGGATGCGTCGGGCAACGCCGTTTGCGGCCGATTGGCGCGGATGCGCTCGGCCATGCCTGTGGCCAGCCATGACGCCTGCGCCAGCAAGGCGCTCTGGTGCCGCGCGCGCATGGCCGCCAGCTGCATCGCCACGCCGCCGACGATGCCCAGCGCCAGCACCAACACGGCCACGAGCACCTCGAGCAAGGTAAAGCCAGAAGCCGACCACAACAATATGCGTACACGCACGGCGCACCTCCGCAAACGACGAGGACAGTGTTCGACGTTAGCAGTGGCTTATGGCTGAGATATGAGATGGATCAAGCGTGCGCAGGGGTTCGCCCGCTTGACAGGCGCGGCAATCATGACGACAGGACTTTAGTCCTTGCGCGGCTTGCCGGCACCGACTTCGGCAATCGCGTTCTGGAACTCGGCCAGGTCTTCGAAGTTCTTGTAGACGGACGCAAAACGGATGTACGCGACCGTATCGAGGCGCTGCAATTCCTGCATCACCAGTTCGCCGATATAACCGGTGTCGACTTCGCGCAGGCCGCTGGTCAGCAGTTTTTCCTTGATGGACGCCACGGCCGCATCGACGGCAGGCGCCGCCACTGGAC
>JBEVMD010000421.1:0-2834 GCA_040508835.1 Duganella sp.
GCTGCGGGGGGCGGGGGGTGCCCTGTGCCCCCGGGGTTCTATGGGGGCTTGGGGGGGGGGCCTGGTGGGCGGGGGGGGGGGGCGGCCCCCCCGCGGCCAGGTAGGCGGGCGAGGCGCAGATCAGCATGGCATAGTCGCGCAGCGGCCGTCCCACCATCGACGAGTCGTGCAGCTTGCCGATCCGGATCGCCGCGTCATACCCCTCGTCCACCAGGTCCACCGCGCGGTCGTTCAGGTGTAGGTCCAGGCTCACGTCCGGCTGCTGGCGCAGGTAGCCGGTCAGCGCCGGCGCCAGCTGTTCGGCGCCAAACACCAGCGGCGCCGTGATTTTCAGGCGCCCGCGCGGCGCGCCGCGCATCGCCTCCGCGCCGCTTTCGGCGGCGGTAATCTGGTCCAGGATGGTGCGGCACTGTTCCACGTACTGCGCGCCGATTTCGGTCAGGCGCTGGCGGCGCGTGGTGCGCACGAGCAGGCGCGCGCCGAGCAGGGACTCGAGGCTGGCAATGTGCTTGCCCACCATGACGGGCGACATGTCGCAGGCGCGGGCGGCGGCGGTGAAGTTGCCGGTATCGACCACGGCAACGAGCACCGCCATGCTGCGTAATTTATCCAACGATTGCACACTGTGGGTTAGGAATGATCTTCATCTTACCCCATTTATTGTTGCCGCCCGGCGCCCGATACTGGTGTTTTCCACCAGGAGGCACACATGAGAGTCATCGTTATCGGCGCCGCAGGCGCCATCGGCCGCGCGGTTGTCGCGGAACTGGGCCAGCGCCACGACATCGTCACCGTGGGCGCGACCCGCGGTCAGTACCAGGTCGACATGGCCGACATCGGCCAGGTGCGCGCCCTGTTCGCCAAAGTGGGGCCGGCCGACGCGGTAGTAGTGGCGGCCGGCGCGCTGCACCTGGCGCCGCTGCCGGCGATGACGCCGGCGCTGTTTCGCGTGGGGCTCGACAGCAAGTTGATGGGGCAGGTGAACGTGGCGCTGGTGGCGCAGTCGCACCTGAACGATGGCGGCTCGATCACGCTCACCAGCGGCATCGACGACACGCTGCCCGATGGCGCCAGCGCGATCATGGT
This sequence comes from Duganella sp., assembly GCA_040508835.1. GTDB lineage: Bacteria > Pseudomonadota > Gammaproteobacteria > Burkholderiales > Burkholderiaceae_D > Rugamonas. The sequence goes on from JBEVMD010000421.1 coordinate 1,087, forward strand.
CAACAGCGCCATCGAAGGCTTTGTGCGCGGCGCCGCGGTGGAACTCAGGCGCGGACTGCGCATCAATGCCGTGGCGCCCACGGTGCTGGAGGAATCGATGGCCGCGTATGGCCACCTGTTCACCGGTTATCAGCCGGTACCGGGCCGGCGCGCGGCGCTGTCGTATGCGCGCAGCGTGGATGGCCCGCATACGGGACGGATTTACCAGGCGCGTTGACGCGACCGGCGCTGCAGGCGCTACAATATCGGCCTCACCCCATCCGAGGTCCGCATGAAAAAAATCCTGCTCCCGCTGGCCATGGCATTGGCCTGCGCCGCCGCCTACGCCGCACCAGCCACGCCAGCCACGCCAGCCACCGTCGCCGATTTGAACAAGATGAGCCAGCGCTATGCGCCCGTGGCGCTTACCGCCGACACCAGCAAGCTGTCGGCCGGCGACAAGAAGGCGATTGCCAAACTGATCGAAGCGGCCAAGATCATCGACGTGCTGCAGCTGCGCCAGCGCTGGTCCGGCAACGAGGCGCTGTGGGCCGCGCTGAAAAAAGTCGCCACGCCGCTGGGCAAGGCGCGCCTCGACTACTTCTGGCTCAACAAGGGACCGTGGTCGATCCTGGACGACCACCAGTCGTTCCTGCCCGCGCAGATCGGCGCCATCAAGATCCCGGCCAAGAAGCCCGAAGGCGGCAGCTTTTATCCGGACGACGCGTCCAAGGCGCAGCTCGACACCTGGATGAACGCGCTGCCGGCCATCGACAAGTCGCAGGCGCAGTGGTTCTTCACGGCGGTTCGCCGCAACAAGGACGGCCAGTTCACCACCGTGCCGTACTCGGTCGAGTACAAGCCGGAGCTGGAAAAAGCCGCCGCGCTACTCAAGCAGGCCGCTGCCGCCACCGACAACGCATCGCTGAAAAAATTCCTGGATCTGCGCGCCGACGCCTTCCTCAGCAACGACTACCTGGCGTCCGATTTCGCCTGGATGGACCTCGATTCGCCGGTGGACGTGACCATCGGTCCGTACGAGACGTATAACGACGAGCTGTTCGGCTACAAGGCCGCGTTCGAGGCGTACGTGAATATCCGCGACCAGAAGGAGACGCAAAAACTCGACTTCTTCGCCCAGCACATGCAGGAGCTGGAAGACAGCCTGCCGATCGACGCCCAGTACCGCAACCCGAAAGTGGGCGCGATTGCGCCGATGGTGGTGGTGAACCAGGTGTACGGCGCCGGCGACGGCAACATGGGCGTGCAGACGGCTGCGTACAACCTGCCCAACGACGAGCGCATCATCAGCCAGCGTGGCTCCAAGCGCGTGATGCTGAAAAACGTGCAGGAAGCGAAGTTCAAATCCACGCTGACGCCGATTTCGAAACTGGTGCTCAAAGCCGCCGACCAGAAGGACGTCGATTTCGACTCGTTCTTCACCCACATCCTGGCGCACGAAATCACGCACGGCCTGGGCCCGCACGCGACCAAAATCGACGGCAAGGAGTCAACGCCGCGGCAGGATCTGAAGGACACCTATTCCACCATCGAGGAAGCGAAAGCCGACATCACCGGCCTGTACGTGCTGGACGTGATGATGAGCAAAGGCCAGCTGCAGGGCACGCTGGGGCAGGGCGAGGAGGCCGAGCGCAAGCTGTACACGACGTTCCTGGCGTCGGCCTTCCGCACGCTGCACTTCGGCCTGACCGACTCGCACGCGCGCGGCATGGCGATCCAGGTCAACTACCTGCTCGACAAGGGCGGGT
>JBEVMD010000426.1:0-2787 GCA_040508835.1 Duganella sp.
GGCCTGTTCGACCTGTACCGCAAGCAGCTGTGACCATGGCCGCGCAAAAATCCTGGCGCGCGGTGCCGCGCAGCGTACTGGTCCTGCTGCTGTCGGCGCTGCTGCTGCAGGTGGCATGGCAGGCCAGCCGGCCGCGCGCGGGCGTGCTGGCTCGATCTCAGGCGCTGGCGCCGGCGCCGCCGCTGGCCGCGCTGCGCCTGGCGGCGCTGGGCGAGCCGGTGGCCATGGCGCGCCTGACCATGTTGTACGCGCAGGGCGTCGATGAGCAGGCGGGCGTGAGCGTGGCCTGGCGCGACCTCGATTACGCGGTGTTGACCGGGTGGCTGCAGCGCGTGCTGGACCTCGATCCGCGCGGCCAGTCGCCGCTGCTGGCGGCCAGCCAGGTGTATGGCGCCGTCAGCGACCCGGTGCGGGCGCGGCGCATGCTCGATTTTGTGCACGCTCGCTTTGCCGACGACCCGAACCGGCGCTGGCCGTGGCTGGCCCATGCGGCGCTGGTGGCGCGCCACCAGCTGCACGACCTGGCGCTGGCGCGCCGCTATGCGCGCGACATCCGGCTCCAGGCCACGGGGCCCGGCGTGCCGTCCTGGGCGCGGCAGATGGACATCTTCATGCTGGAAGACATGAATGAACTGGACAGCGCGCGGGCCCTGATCGGCGCCTTGCTGGCCAGCGGCCAGGTCACCGATCCGCGCGAACTGCAGTTCCTGTCGGACCGGCTGGACCGGCTGGATCAAACCGTCAAGTCCCGCCAACAGAACACCACGCCCGGGCGCCAGCCCTTGCTGTAATATATATCCTGTAATCAAGAAAGGAAAAAACCATGCGCGCGCGCCAGATGCAATACCGACATTCCTCCCGCCACGCCGGCTTCACGCTGGTGGAAATTGCCATCGTGCTGGTCATCATCGGCTTGCTGCTCGGCGGTGTGCTCAAGGGGCAAAGCCTGATCGACAGCGCCCGCGTCAAAAATATCATCCAGCAATCGACGTCGCTGACGTCCGCCGTCAACGCGTACCAGGACCGCTTCCGCGCCCTGCCCGGCGACGACGTGCAGGGCACCACCCATGCGCCGGGCGCCACCGGCAACGGCAACGGCGACGGCCAGATCGCCGAATACCAGCTGGCGCCGCAACACCTGGCGCTGTCCGGTTTCATCACCGGCTCGTTCAACGGCACCACCGACTTCATGACCAGCGCCCAGGGCGGTGCCGTGTACATCTACAACGATGCCGTGGGCGGCCGCGGCGGCAATGGCGTGCGGCTCGACAACCTGCCGGACAGCTTTGCCGAGCAGATCGACAGCAAGCTCGACGACGGCAAGTTCGACACCGGCTCGGTACGCGCCACGGCGCCGTACACCAACAACGGCAGCGTGATCCAGCGCACCGCCGTGTTCTTCTGATGGTGCGGGGCCGCCTGCGCCCCGGCCGCCTGACGTTGTTGTCCTCGGAGTGACGCCCAGTGCCAGAGACCTCCCGCCTGCCTTCGATCCGCGCGCAGATCGCCCTGCTGGTCCTGGCATGCGCGCTGCCGACGACCATCGGTTTCGGCGCGGTGGTGCAGCAGTTCTACAGCCGCGAGCGCGACACGCTGATGGAAGACACCCGCAAGTCCGCGCGCATGGTGGCCGCCGCCATCGACCGCGACCTGGTGCAAAGCGAGGGCGCGGCCCAGGCGCTGGCGATTTCGCCCAGCATCGGCGGGCGCGACCTGGCAATGCTGCGGCTGCAGGCGGGCGGCCTGCTGGGACCGCAATTCCCGGCATCGCAGTTTTTGCTCAGCGACAGCGCCGGCGTGGTGGCCATGCACGTGGGCGCGCCGCTGCCCGACACGTTTAATACCATCAACAACGCCAGCCGCCTGGCCGCCCTGTTCCACAACGCCCGCCCGCAACTGTCGGTGGTGTACGTGGCCGGCAGCGCGCTGCTGGCGGTGGACGTGCCCGTGTTCGTGGAAAACCAGGTCGTGTATGCGCTGACGGCGCTGCTCAAGAGCGACCAGCTCGACAACATCCTGCGCGACGAACGGATCCAGCCGCACCAGATCATGACCTTGTACGACGCCGACGGCCGCCTGGTGGCGCAGTCGGGCGGACCGCGCCAGGCGCTGGGCCAGCCGGCCGATCCGGCGCTGCGCGCGCGGCTGCAGGAGGCGCCGGACGCCCTGCTGGCCACCACCGATACCGAAGGCGCTCCCATCTACCTGGGCTACAGCCGCTCGCGCATGAGCGGCGCCACGGTGGCGATTGCCACGCCGCAGGCCAAGGCGCTGGAAGAACTGCTGCGCGCAGTCACCCACATTTCGCTGGCGATGGGCCTGGTGCTGCTGGCAGGCTTTTCGCTGGCGTGGCTGGTGGGCGGCCGCATCGCGCGGTCGGTGCGGGCGCTGGTGGGCCCGGCCGAAGCGCTGGCCACCGGCAAGCCGTTCACGCTCGAACCGATGACCTTCCGCGAGGCGGACGCCGTGGCCCACGCCTTCAACGCGCTGGAGACGGACCTCAAGGCGCACCGCGACGGCCTCGAACAACTGGTGGGCGAACGCACGCTGCAACTGGAAAAATCGCGGGCCCAGCTCGAAACCCTGTACGCCACCGCGCCCGTGGGCCTGAGCTACGTGGACAACGAGCTGCGCATCATCCGCCTCAACGACTACCTGACCGCGCTGACGGGCGAAAAAGTGGTCCACCACCTGGGCCGCCACATTGCCGACATGATTGCCGACCCGGCGCTGCGGCGCGGCGTGCTGGCCGATTACCGGACCGTGCTCGACACCGGCAAGCCGCTG
>JBEVMD010000434.1:0-9598 GCA_040508835.1 Duganella sp.
CAGGGCCCCTTTTTTTATTTATGACACGAAATATTTTCTCGGTGCTGAAATGCACTGTCTCCGAGTGGTTCGAACACCGCGCTGGCAGCATGGGCGCGGCGCTGGCGTTTTATACGCTGTTCTCCATCGCTCCCATCATCGTGTTGGTGCTGGCCATTGCCGGCTGGTTCTACGGGCCGCAGGCGGCACAGGGCGAACTGTTCGCGCAGCTCAACGGCCTGGTCGGCTCCCAGGGCGCGGAAGCGATCCAGATGGTCCTGGCCGGCGCGCAGAACAAGGACGAGGGCCTGCTGGCCACCATCATTGCCTTCGTGCTGCTGATCTTTGGCGCCACCACCGTGTTTGCCGAGCTGAAATCGAGCCTGGACGTGATCTGGCAAGTGCCGCCCACCACGTCGAGTTCGGCGTGGGATGCGATCCGCACCCGCCTGCTGTCGTTCGGCATGGTGCTGGTGCTGGCGTTCCTGTTGATGGTGTCGCTGGTGGTCAGCGCCTTGCTGACTATCGTGCAAAAGTACTGGGGACGGTTCTGGCAGGATGCGGGCGAGGCGCTCACCGGCATCAACTATGCGATCAGTTTTCTGGTGATTGCCGCGCTGTTCGGGGTGATCTTCAAGATGCTGCCGCGCATAAAACTGTCATGGCAGGATGTGAGCATCGGCGCGCTCGGTACGGCAGCGTTGTTCACGCTCGGTAAATTCGCCATCGGCGCGTATATCGGCAATAGCGGCGTGGCCAGCAGCTATGGCGCGGCGGGCTCGCTGATCGCACTGCTGCTGTGGGTATATTACTCGGCGCAGATCTTTTTCCTGGGCGCGGAATTCGCCCGTCAGTATGCGCTGCAACTGGGCAGCCTGAGCAAGAAGACGCCGCCTCCCTGAGGCGACCGTCTCGCCAGCGGGCGGCGGCAGGCACCCTGCCCCGCCCTGCTTCACACTGCCAGGCCTATTCTCCCAGCAGCTCCGCCACCACTTCCATTCCTTCCACGCGCTCGGCCACGACCTTGACGATCACGATCACTGGTACGCCCAGCAGCAAGCCCCACACGCCCCACAACCAGCCCCAGAACAGCAGGCTGACAAACACGGCGGCGGCATTCATGCGGGCAAAGCGGCCCGTCATCCAGGTGGTGATCATGGTGCCGACCAGGGTGGCGATGGCCAGCGAGGTGCCCATCACCAATATACTCATCTGTATCGATTCGAATTGCAGCAGCGCCACCACGCCGGTGGCCAGCATGATCAGTAGCGGTCCGAAATACGGCATCAGGTGCAGCAGGCCGGCCACGATGGCCCAGGCGCCCGCATTTTCCAGCCCGATCCAGCGCAGCGCGATCCACATCATGAGCGCCAGCAGGCCGTTGGTCACGAGCAGCATCAGCATGTATTTCTGAATCGATGTGTTGATGTCTTCCAGGATGTGCACCGTGATTTTTTTCTTCGACAGTGACGGTCCGGTCAGCTTGACCAGCTTGCGCTTGAACGTGTCACCGGACAGCAGCAGGAAAAATACCAGAAAGATGACCATGGTGGCCTGGCTCAGGAAACCCATCAGGCCCATCGAGCCGGCCCATACCCAGTTCATCAACGGAAACTCGGACGACGTGGCCGGCACCGACTTGCGCGCGGCGCGGCGCTCCTGGGCGCCAGCGGTGGCCTGCTGCAGCTCGGTAGCGACGGCCTGGATCCGCTGCAGCGCGCTGGAGCTGCCATGCAGGCGCTCTTCCACCAGGCGCGAAAGCTTGTGGCCGGCGCTGGGCAGCTCTTCGACGATGGCCTGGAATTCGCCGTGCAGCTTGTCTACCACCATCACCGAGCCGGCCACGATGGCCGCGGTGATCAACGTGGCAGCCAGCGCGCGCGGCACGCGGCGTCGGGTCAGCCAGCCCATGAGCGGACTCAGGGTATAGCTGATCAGGATGCCGAGCAATAAGGGGACGAGAAAATTACGCGACCACTGCAAGGCCCAGACAAAGGCGACAGTGGCAATGATGCCCAGCGCAAGACCGCGGGCATTGACATGGATGGGGAGACGCTGGTGACCGGCCGCATCGGGATCGGCACCCGCAGGGGCAGCGGGAGCCGGTGCGATCGGGGAAAGTTCTGCGGGCTGCTGGCTCATGATGACTCACAATAATTTTCCGGCGCGGAATGCCCTAAGACACGCCGCGCCGGTCGTTCCTGCTTGATGAGCAATATCTGGCGTCGCCAGATACGGCTTATTTCACGCGGATGTCGTTCTTGACATTCGACACGCCTTTAACGCTGCGGGCGACTTCGCCAGCTTTGGCGATGTCGGCAGGCTGGGCCACAAAGCCGCTCAGTTGCACGGTGCCTTTGAAGGTTTCGACGTTGATTTCGGTGGTTTTCAGGGTAGGCTCATTGAAGATGGCTGCCTTGACTTTGGTGGTGACGACGGAATCATCGACGAATTCGCCTGCGCCTTCCTTGGTGGAGGTCGAAGCGCAACCAGCGGTGGCCAGCAGCGATACGGTGAACAGTGCAGTAGCGATTTTGTGGGCGATTTTCATGGTGGTTCTCCTTGGTGTTTTTGATCGAATCAGATTGTCAGCTGCGCGGCGTGATGCACGCCGCTGCTACCGATGGAAACGTTTTACGCGCTTATTGGCGAGTGCTCTGTACGGTATCGAACACAGAGTGGATTTTGGCAAAATCGCCACGTTTGTTTCGCGTTTCCACAAGGTGCGCAAGCGTACAGACCGGTAGTCACCGTCTGACTATTCTGGACTTATTATTTTCAGGAGGACAACATGAAATCCACTAAGACACTTGCTGCGGTGCTCATCGCCAGCGCTGCCGTACTGAGCGGCTGCGCCACCAGTAACCAGAATCCCGGCTACGGCCAGCAGACCGGCTATCAGAACGAAGCGGCCAGCTACGGCACCATCGACTCGATCCAGGTCAAAACCATCCAGGGCAAAACCAACGGCGCCGGCGCCGTGGCGGGCGGCCTGGTGGGTGCACTGCTGGGCAACCAGGTCGGCTCGGGCAGCGGCCGCGCGGCGGCCACGGTGGCCGGTGCGGTCGGTGGCGCAGTCGTCGGCAATAACGTGGAAAACAACCGCAACGCGCCCCACGACGAATACCAGATCAGCGTGCGCATGGACAACGGCGACTATCGTCTGGTCAATCAGGACAGCGTGTACGACCTGCGCGTGGGCAACCGCGTACGCCTGATCGACGGCCGCCTGTACCGTTATTGAGCTTACCTGTCCAGCTTTACCAGCCACGCTTTACCAGTCACGCTTTACCAGTCACGCTTTACTGCAGCAATCCTTCCAACATCAATAAAAGGGGAACATCATGGGTACCATCATTCTGATCATTCTGGTTCTGGCACTGGTGGGCGCGCTGCCGACCTGGTCGCACAGCCGTAACTGGGGCTACGCCCCCAGCGGCATCACCGGCCTGCTGGTCGTGATCCTGCTGATCATGCTGCTGACCGGTCGCATCTGATTCACCGGAAGCCGAACATGCACCGCCTCATGCTCTGGACCTGTGGCGCGATGATGGCCTGCACGGCGCTTGCCGTGCAGGCGCAGGACACCACGCCGCCCAACAACGCCCAGCTGCAGCAGCAGGAACTTGCCAAGGGCGAGCCGGCGCGCTGGCAGCAGCCGGACACTACCCCCGCCGAACGCACGCGCACCCTGCGCAAGGAAATCGGTGCCGCCCTCACCGAAGCCAAACTGGCGTGCGCCAAGGGCCCGGCAGCGGAACGCCCGGCATGCCTGAAGAAAGCCCAGGCCACCTACCAGCAGGACATGGCGCACGTCCCCGGCCTCGTTGCCGACAATCCATAACCACGTTTCGCTGCCCCAAAACAATCAGGCCCGTGCGCGTATTCACATACGCCCACGGGCCTAATATCTGGTGCTGCGGCGGTTATCCGACTGAACGCTTGCGCTTGATCAGCCACGCCACACCGGCGCCGGCCACGGCAGCAATGCCCAGTGCCGGCTTGATCAGGCGCTTGCGCGCCAGGAAAGAGCCGATGGTAATGGCGTAAGGCATGAGCGCTTTGTAATTAAAGTTGCTCAGGCCGCCACCCGGCTGCAGCAGGCCGCCCAGGCGCGCCTGGGCCAGGCTTACCGCATGATCGAGTGCGCCATGCATCAGCGCATCGGGATGCATGGCCTGGGCCACCAGCGCCTTGGCATGCACGACCTTGATGCGATAAAGCTCGCCTTCCCGGATCAGGCGCTGAATATCGGTGGAGACTGCGGTCGGTCGCGAATCATGTGCTTGCTTGGTCATCTGCTCTCCTTACAACAACATGTCACGGTCGGACTTCAGCTCGGCCATGGTGGCCGGCATCGACAATTTCCCGGTACTGATCAAGCCACGCGCATACACGACCAGGCCGATTGCCAGCAGCAGGAAGACACCCGCCATGATCGGCAGGATGAGCCAACCCAGCGCACTCCACGCCAGGTAGCCCACCATGACCGTGATGCACGCCAGCGCGAAGCAGCCGGCCACCAGTGCGACGGCAAACGCTACCACCAGTTGCAGCAGGTGATTGCGCACCTGCGACAACTCGAGGGCTGCGAGTTCCAGCCGCGTCAGCAGCAGGCCCATGCTGTTGCGGGCGATATTGCCCAGCGAGGCGATCAGGCCGGGGGGACGGTTCACTTCGTCAGCTTGCGCCATGGATTATTTACGGCCGATGATCACGCCGACCAGCAAACCGATGCTGGCTGCCGCAGCGACCGAGCGCCATGGGTTGTCCTTGACATAGGCGTCAGCCTGTTTGGCGGCTTCCTTGCTGGCCGCCAGCGCGCTGATTTGCGCTTCGTGGGCCTTGGCCAGTGCGGAGTCGAGGGCGCGCATGCCGCGGCCGCGCAGCTCGTCGGCCTTTTCGCCGGTCAGGGCGGTGGCGGCGGTAAACAAGGCCTGAGCGTCCTTGACCAGAGTTTTCACGTCGTTATTCACGGTACTGATGTTTTGTTCCAGCATGATGATGCTCCTGTTATGGTTGTGAGAAGTGAAAACTGTACAACAAATTCACTAGAAGGGCGTGCCTGATTACTCAAGCAGATCGCGCATATCGTCCGCGTGTTCTTCTTCCATCGCCATGATGCCGATCAAGAGTTGACGCGTGGTCGGATCGGTGTCGCCGATCCGTTCGATCATTTGACGGTACGACTCGATGGCAACGCGCTCGGCGATCAGGTTGGCCCGGATCATCGATTGCACGTCCTCCGATGCATCATACTCGGCATGGCTGCGTGCGAGCAACGTTGCAGGATTGAAATCTGGCTGACCGTTGAGCTGAACGATGCGTTCGGCCAGCGAGTCGGCGTGGTCCTGCTCCTGTTGCGCATGCTCCAGGAATTCGGCCTTGATCGGGCCGTTCTGCAAGCCGCTCACGGTGTAGTAGTGGCGCTTGTAGCGCAGCACGCAGACCAGTTCGGTGGCCAGCGCATCGTTGAGCATTTTGACGACGGCTTCGCGGTCGCCCTTGTAGCCGACCGTGACCGGGCCGTCTTCCATGTTGCGCGCTGCTTCACGGATGGCTTCGCGATCGATGCCTGCCGGTTGGGTGGGGTTGGATTCAGCCATGATGAATAGTCCTTTTCGTAAGAGTTAGGGAATTAGCGGCGGTTGGTGATCGGCGCGCCGTTTTGCGACAGCACGATTTCCACACGACGGTTGAGCTGGCGGCTGCCGGCATCGCTGTTGCTGGCCACCGGGAAGGCAGCGCCGTAACCCTTGGTGGACACCTTGCTGCTGTTGACGCCCATGCCGATCAGGGCCTGACGCACGGCATCGGCGCGGCGCTGCGACAAATCGAGGTTGTGCGACGAGCTGCCCGTGGAATCGGTAAAGCCTTCGATCAGCACCACGCTGTTAGGTTCCTGCGACAGCACGTCGGCCAGCTTTTGCGCGGTGCGCATGCCTTCGGCGCTCAGCTCGGCCTTGTCGACGTTGAACAGCACGTCGTTCAGGGTGATCACCAGGCCGCGATCGGTTTGCTTGGCTTGCAGGTCGTTCAGTTGCTGCTGCAGGGCGGCGGCCTTGGCCTGTTCCTCGCGTGCCGAACCGGCAGCCATGTCGGCCTGGCGGCGCGCCGCATCGGCGTCGGCCTTGGCGCGCTCGGCGCTGGTGCGGGCTTTTTCAGCTTCGGCGGTACGCGCTTCGAGACGGATCTCGTCACGCTGGCGACCGGCCTGGGCCACGTTGGCTTCCGCCTGTTTCTGCTTGGTCACTTCCTGGGCGGTGGCAATCTTCTGCTTGGCAAGATAGGCCAGCTTGTCGATCTCGTTCAGGCTTTCCTTCTGGGCGGCAGCCGCGTTGGCGCGATCCAGCGCTTCGGCAGCGGCCTTGAATTCCACGGGCGCGCTGGCAGCGACGGCCGGATTGCTCTGGGCGGCAGCGAAATCGCCGCGGGCCGCGTCGAGCTGGCTGGTGGTCAGCGGCGTGCTGCTGCAGGCAGCCAGGAAGATCGACATGGCAACGGCCGCTGGCAGCACGTGCAGCTTGGTCATAAATTTGTTGGGTTGGGTGGATTTCATGGGTCGGCTCCGTTTTTTATTGGTTGTTATTGGTTGTTATTGGTTGTTGCTGTTGGCATTGCTGCGATTGAGCTCGTCGCGCAGCACGCGGATGCTCTGTTGCAGCTCATCGGCGGCAGCCGTGGCCTTGGTCGAATTGGCCTTGCTTTGCGCCAGCTGGGCGTCCGCCTGCGCCTGCGAGGCGAGGTCCTGGGCCAGCTTGTAATCCTTGGCGGCCAGCGCCTGGTTAGCGCGCATCATTTTTTCACGGGCGGATTTCATTTCTTCCGGCGCCAGGTCGGCAGCGCCAGCGGACGTGGCGTTGGCCACGGCCGCGCGCGACACGGCGACATCGGCGGTGGCAGGCGTTTTATCGCTGGCGCATGCGGCCAGACCCAGCAGGGCTACGGTGGCGCACAGTGCTTTAACTTTGATCGATACAGTGTTCATTTATTGTTCTCCTCGTTGAGATATTGAACTGACAAGCACAGTTATAAGCCCCCGGGCCCCGTCCATCCGTTCGGTGCCGCACATAGAGTTGTCAGCGCGGCATGAATCACCGTCAAGCGTGCGCCACCGCACCTGCGGGCGCCATAAACACATGCGCGTGTGTAAAATGTGTCAACCCTGCCCGGTTCCGGTCCGCCCACTTTTGCACTCTTGCACCCTTGTTGCCCATGCCTCTACCGCTGTTACAACGCCGTTCCGTCCGCATCGCCCTGATCGTTGCCGGTTTGCCCCTCACCGTGCTGGTCGTTGCCGGCATCGCGCTGGCGGCCTACGACTGGAACGGCGCCCGCCCCTGGCTCAACGAGCGCATCGGCGAAGCGCTCGACCGGCCGTTTGCCATCCGCGGACCGCTGGCCCTGACCTGGCAACGGCAGGGCTCGGGCGCCGACCGCACCTGGCGCGACTACCTGCCGCTGCCCCACCTGGTCGCGCGCGATGTGCATATCGGCCCGCCCAGGGCCATGGCCGCGGCCGACGGCGGCCGGTTCGCCAGCGTGGCCCAGTTTGCATTTGCCGTGGAGTTACTGCCGCTGCTGCGCCACCGCATCGTGGTGCCGGTGCTGCGCTTCGAACAGCCAGAACTGTGGCTGCGGCGCGATGCCGAAGGACGCAACAACTGGACCTTTCACCGCGACGATCATGCGCCCGCCTGGCAGCTGGCGGTGCAGCGCGTGGTGCTCACGCGCGGCACCGTGCATTACCGCGACGAATCGACCGACGTCGATGCAGTCGCCACCGTCGAGAGCATCGCGCCGGTGGGCGCCTACGGCGTGGCGTGGACCCTGCGCGGGGCCTGGAACGGTCAGCCCATCAGCGGGCAGGGAAAATCCGGCACCGTGCTGGGCCTGCAGGAACATGCGGCGCCCTTCCCGCTCGCGGCCAGCCTCGACGTGGGCGGCACGCGGATCGCGGCCGAAGGCACGCTCACCCGCCCTGCCGACCTTACCGCGCTCGACCTGCGCCTGAAGATGGCGGGGCCGAGCATGGCCCGCCTGTACGGCATCACCGGCGTGCTGCTGCCGGAGACGCCGGCCTTTGCCACCGAGGGCCGCCTGACCGGCACCATCAACCGCGCCGGCAGCCATTGGGTCTACCAGGACTTCACGGGCCGCGTGGGCAGCAGCGATATCGCCGGCAAGCTCGATTACCGCACCGCGCAGCCGCGCCCCGTGCTGTCGGGCGAAGTGCGCTCGAAGCTGCTGCAGTTCGTGGACCTGGGGCCGCTGGTGGGTGCCGACTCCAACGCCAGCAAGCGCGCGCGCGGGGTCGATACGGTACAACCGGGCAACCGGGCGCTGCCGGTGGAGGCGTTCCGTACAGAACGCTGGACCGCGCTCGACGCCGACGTCAAGCTGCAGGCGCAGCGCATCACGCGCGGCAGCGGCCTGCCGGTGCAAAACGTGGAAACGCAGGTGCACATGAAGGATGGCGTACTGTCGCTCAAGCCGCTCAAGTTCGATATTGCCGGCGGCAGCTTCACGTCCGACATCGTGCTCGACGGCAGCGGCAAGGTCGATCCGCATGCCATCCGCGCCAAACTCACTGCCGACGCGCGGCATTTGCAGCTCAAGCAGCTGTTCCCCGATATCGACGGCATGCGCGCCACCGTGGGCGAGGTCGACGCCGACGTTGCGCTGACGGCCAAGGGCAATTCGGTCGCCGACCTGCTCGGTTCGTCGAATGGCGACTTCAAAGGCGCGGTCAACGGCGGCAGCGTCAGCAAGCTGATGCTGGAAGAAATGGGACTCAACCTGGGCAGCGTGGTGGTCACGCGCCTGTTCGGCGACGAGCAGGTCAAGCTCAACTGCCTGGTCGCGGACTTCAGCGTGCGCGACGGCCTGATGCGCTCGCGCCTGTTTGTGGTGGATACGGCCGAGGCGTCGATCGATGCCCGCGGCACCGTCAACCTGGCCAATGAAAAACTCGATCTGACCTTGCAGCCGGACGCCAAGAGCATGCGCATCCTGTCGCTGCGCTCGCCCATTTATGTGCGCGGCACGTTCAAGGATACCGACGTCAGCATCGACAAGCGCAGCATGGCGCTGCGCGCCGGCGGCGCGGTGGCGCTGGCCCTGGTGGCGCCCGTTGCAGCCATCGTGCCGCTGGTAAGTACGGCGCCCGCGCAGACGCCCGCGTGCCGGCAACTGCTGGCCCGGGTCGGCGTGAAACCGGGGAACCTGCCCCATTAGGACTTGCAGTGCGGCTGGCGCGCGGGCAGCGCGGGCAGCGCCGGCCCTCGCCGCATGGCGCGCCATGCGCCCTCTCGCCCACCCTACGCTACCCGCGCTACCGAGGCAGCGCAATCCACGGCCGCTTCCCCGAGCGGGCAGGTTCTAAAGGGTAACAAGGTGTTTCAGGGTGCGGTGTTTAACGGTAAGTTTTTTTTCTACGGCGTACGCTGTAGTCATCGGTGCGGTTGAGACCGCGCCTTCATTGGACACCAGAGGAGAATATGATGAACATGATCAAACGTGCAGGTTCCGTAGCCGTGGTAGTTGCTGCAACCTTGGGTCTGAGCGGTTGCGCCGGCCTGTCGAACCAGTAAAAAACCACGGCCGTGGGTGCCGGTGT
>JBEVMD010000445.1:0-12085 GCA_040508835.1 Duganella sp.
CGCCTGTGGTGCACGAAAGCGGTGCCCGATGAGGTGCTACAGCGTTTCAACGCCGCCCTGGTCCACGCAATGCCGCGCTGATGGCGCGCGGCAATGCGGGACCTGCGCGCGCAGCACGGTTAGCGCTTGCCGAACACCAGATCCCACACGCCGTGACCGAGCTTGATGCCACGGTTTTCGAACTTGGTCAGCGGCCGGTACGCCGGTTGCGGCGCGTAGCCGTCGGCCGTGTTCTGCAAACCCTCTTCCGCACTTAACACTTCCAGCATCTGCACGGCGTAGTCTTCCCAGTCGGTGGCGCAGTGCAGGTAGCCGCCCGGCGCCAGCTTCTGCACCAGCAGCTTGACGAACGGCGCCTGGATCAGGCGGCGCTTGTTGTGGCGCGCCTTGTGCCACGGGTCGGGGAAGAAGATGTGCACGCCATGCAGCGAGCCATCGGGAATCATGTGGTTCAGCACCTCGACCGCATCATGCTGGATGGCCTTGAGGTTGGTGAGCCCCTGCTCGCCGATCAGCTTGAGCAGGCTGCCCACGCCCGGGGTGTGCACTTCCACGCCGATAAAATCCTTGTCCGGCATGGCGGCGGCGATGTGGGCCGTGGTGCCGCCCATGCCGAAACCGATCTCCAGCACGGTGGGCGCCTGGCGGCCGAACGCCTGGGCGTAGTCGAGCGGCGCCTTGACGTAGTCGATCAGGAATTGCGGGCCCTGCTCTTCCAGCGCGCGCGCCTGCGCGGTCGACAGCCGGCCGGCACGGGTGACAAAGCTGCGGATGCGGTGTTCGGTCGGGTCGTAGAGCATGCCCCGCGCTGGGGCGTCCTTGGGAGTATCGGAAGACATGAGGTCGGCACAGAATAAAGAGTGAGGCGGCATTATATCAGTGTGTTATCAAACGATTGACACCGGTTTGGACTTCGGGTTTAATCTGGAGATACGTTTGAAATCGTTTTCAAACCCCCTCCGTTATCACCCATCCATCACCAACGACCGCGCACATGACCGACTTCACCCCAGATTTCACCCAATTTCCGTCCACGTTTACCTGGGGCGTTGCCACCAGCTCGTTCCAGATCGAGGGCGGCGCCACCGCCGACGGCAAGGGACCGTCGATCTGGGATACCTTCAGCCATACGCCCGGTAAAGTCATCGACGGCACCAACGGCGACGTCGCGTGCGACCATTACCACCGCTACCCGGAAGACGTGGCCATCATGGCCGGCCTGGGCGTGGACGCTTACCGCTTCTCGATCGCCTGGGCACGCGTGCAGCCGCTGGGCAAAGGCGCCTGGAACGAAGCGGGCTTTGCCTTCTACGACCGCCTGCTGACCGAACTGGAAAGCAAGAACATCGACGCCCACGTCACGCTGTACCACTGGGATCTGCCGCAGGGCCTGGAAGAAGACGGCGGCTGGCTCAATCGGGAAACGGCCTACCGTTTTGCCGAGTACGCAGCGGAAGTGGCGCGCCGCTTCGGCAATCGCCTGAAAACGATTGCAACGCACAACGAGCCATGGTGCACGGCCAACCTCGGCTACGGCAATGCCCAGTTCGCCCCCGGCGTGGCGGACGTCAAGCAGTCGGTCCAGGTCTCGCACCACCTGCTGCTGTCGCACGGCTTGGCCATGCGCGCCATGCGCGACGTGGGCAGCTCGGCCCAGCTCGGCATCGTGCTGAACCAGTGGCCGGCCCACCCCGCCACCGACAGCGCGGCCGATATTGCCATGGCCGAGTTTGAATACTCGCGTTCGGTGGAATGGTTCATGGACCCGATCTTCAAGGGCCACTACCCGGCGCTGGCGCTCAAGGTCCACGGCGACAACGCGCCGGACGTGCAGGACGGCGACCTCGCCATCATCCAGGGCAAGCTCGACTTCATGGGCCTGAACTATTACTTCCGCTCGTTCTGCAGCGCCGACGTGCCGCCGGTCCAGCCCCCGTGCGCGCTGGGCACCACCGACATGGGCTGGGAAATCTACCCGGACGGCCTGACCGAACTGCTGCTCAAACTGCACGCCGACTACGACCTGCCGCCGATCTACATCACGGAAAACGGCATGGCCAACGCCGACAGCATCGTCGACGGCGAAGTGCCGGACGACGCCCGCATCGACTTCGTGCTGCGCCACCTGAAAGCCATCAACGACGCCCGCCTGCAAGGCGTGGACATCCAGGGTTACTTCCTGTGGAGCCTGCTCGACAACTTCGAATGGAACTCGGGCTACGCCAAGCGCTTCGGCATCGTCCACGTGGACTATGCGACCCAGAAGCGCACGCTCAAGCGCAGCGCCATCTGGTACCGCGACTACCTGGTGCAGCAACGCGCCAACAGCGAACTGAGCGCTGCCGCCTGATGGCCTAAGATGTGACCTCCGGCACGCGCCGGAGGCAAGCGGAGCAGCCGCAGAGTCTGCCTGCGCAGCACGACCCCACAGAGAACAACGAGGACGACATATGCCACACCCATCGCAGGCCGACACGGTCCAGCCGCCGAAGCCGCAACGCCCGGCGCCGGGCGCCGAACATCCATCCCTGCTGGCGGCCATGTTCCGCCCCGGCACGCCCATGTTGTGGGTGCCCAGCGGCTACTTCGCCATGGCCCTGACCTACATGATGCTCACCAGCGTGACGTCGATCATGTTCAAGAACCTGGGCATGGACAACGGCCAGGCCGCCGAATACGCCAGCTACCTGATCCTGGCCTACACCATCAAGCCGCTGTTTGCGCCGTTCGTGGAAATGTACCGCACCAAGAAATTCTTCGTGCTGTGCACCCAGGTGATCGTGGGCGTCGGGTTTGCCGGCGTGGCGCTGGCCATGTCGCTGCCCAACTACATGGTGGTGATGGTGTTCCTGTTCGGCTTGCTGTCGCTGGTGGGGGCCACGCAGGACATCGCCTCCGACGGCGTGTACGTGACCTCGCTCGACTCCAAGGCGCAGTCGCTGTTCTGCGGCATCCAGAGCCTGAGCTGGAACGTGGGCCCCATCGTCGCCTCGGGCGGCATGGTGTACCTGAGCGGCTGGCTGCACACCCATTACTTCCACCACGCGGCCGGCGAGTTCGGCCCGCAGTGGATCGATTCGTGGCGCATCATTTTCTTCATCGTGGCTGCCATCATCATCGTGGCCGCCCTGTGGCACCTGCGCGTGATGCCGGACGGCGCCAAGGCCGAGAACGCGCCCCGGTCGGCGTCCGAAGCGGGCGTGATCCTGTGGGATTCGTTCGTGACGTTTTTCCAGAAGCGCGATGTCTGGCTGATGGTGGGCTTTGCGTTTTTATTCCGCTTGAGTATCGGCCTGCTGGAAAAGATCGGCCCGTTCTTCATGGTGGACCCGGTCGCCAAGGGCGGCCTGGGCCTGTCGAATGAAATGCTGGGCCTGATCTACGGCACGTATGGCCTGATTGCCGTGCTGGTCGGTTCGCTGCTGGGCGGGATTTTCGTGGCGCGCCGCGGCCTGCCGGCCACGCTGTTCATCCTGTGCTGCGCGGTCAACATCCCCAACGTCACGTTCCTGCTGATGGGCATCTACCAGCCGGAAAGCCTGTGGCTGATCAGCGCCGGCGTGGCCATTGAAAAATTCTTCTATGGCTTCGGTTCGGTGGGCTTCATGATTTATCTGATGCAGCAGCTGGCGCCCGGCAAATACAGCACCACGCACTACGCGTTCGGCACCGGTCTGATGGGGCTGTGCATGATGGTGACCGGCGTGGTCAGCGGCCACCTGCAACAGGCGCTCGGCTATGTGCACTACTTCTGGCTGGTGATGGCAGCCACCATCCCGTCGTTCCTGGTGACCTGGTTCGCACCGTTCCACCACAAGGATTGAACGATCAGGATGCGCCGGAGAGGGAACTCAAGTCTTCGGCGCGGATCTTGCGCTCGGGACTCAAGACGCGGGCAATCACCTGCGCGTTGAGGCCGATGTTTTGCAGCATCTCCACCGCGCCGGGCGTGCCGATGTCGCGCTGCACTTCGAGCGCCTGGCGCACGATGAAATCGAATGAGTGCCAACCTGCCGTGTCCGACGTTTCGGGCCGCCGCTGCCGCCTGTCTAGCTCGGGTGTCATGGTGTTCTCCTGTCAAGTTCCGCCAGCTTAACGCAAGACGCCCGGACTTGCACGCCCCAACCTCGCGTGCGGACTCACTTGCATGCCGATGGCGGCTCGGCCGCGTCCCCCAGCGGCACCAGCACGTCGTTGGCGGCGCCCAGCCGCGCCAGCTCGCCCGAACGCACCATCTGGTTGAACAGCGTGTTGTACTGCCGGCGCGCGGGCGCGAACTTCGGGTCCAGCGCAAACGCCAGGTAACCGTCGATAATGCCGATGTCGGGACAGAGGACGGTCAGCCTGTCGCCCAGGTGCAGTTGCCCGATCAGCGCGGTGGTGTTGCGCTCGTTACTGGCCAAAAAATCGATGCGGCCCACGGCCAGCATCTGCAGGCCATTGTCCACTTGCGTGACTTCGCTGAGATCGAACAGCGGCCGCGCCTGGTCGAAGCGGTCGCCGTAGTGCCAGCCGCGCACCGCCGCCACGCCCTTGCCGGCCAGGCTGCGAAAGTCGCCGTTCCACGCTGCCGGGCCCTGGCGGCGCCCGTAAAACACCAGCCGGTCGCGGTAAAACGGCAAATCGAGAAAAGCAAACCGGGTGAGCCGTTCGGCCGACTTGTAGGGACCGATCAGGATGTCGGCCTGGCCGCGCTCGACCATGGCCTGGGCCCGCGGCCACGGATACAGCTGGAAGCGCACCGTGTCGCCCGCGCGCGCGGCCAGTGCGCGCAGCACGTCCACCGCCAGCCCGCGCCACTGGCCGTCGGCGTCCTGTTCGAAGACGTGGTGAAAACTGGCGCCCACTGCCACCCGCTCGCGCGCCATCGCCGGCTGCACCGCACCTGCGCCGAGCAGTGCGAACAGGAACAATTTGGTCAGACGCATCGTTGAGCATAGTGATAAGAAACCGACTAATGGTAGCACAGCCATGCACACCGACAGCAACGCCGCCGTGCCACCTTGCCACCGCGCCAGGCCGCCGCCCAGCGGCGTCACGCTATTGACCCGCTATTTTTACGGAGCGCACGATTGGATCAACTTCACCAGATCGATAAAGCTTGAGTATGATGAATGATGGATTTTCAGGCAACTTGAGGCAACACCAGCATAAGGAAACGCGCCATGGCTACGGATGCATCGCAATTGGAAATGGAAGACGTGCGCGACCAGATCGAAGCACGGCTGCGGCAGGCATTGCCCGACCACGGCCGCGCCGATCCGCTCACAGCCGCCATGCGCGCGGCCACGCTCGGTTCCGGCAAACGCATGCGGCCATTGCTGCTGATGCTGGTCGCGCGCGACCTCGGCTGCACCTCGCCGGCGCTGCTCGACGCCGCCTGCGCGGTGGAGCTGGTGCACGCCGCTTCGCTGATCCTCGACGATCTGCCATGCATGGACGACGCCAAGCTGCGCCGGGGCGTACCCACCGTGCACCGCCAGTTCGGCGAACATGTGGCCATCCTGGCGTCGGTTGCGCTGCTCAGCCGTGCGTTCCAGCTGCTGTCGCAGGCGCCCGACATTCCCGCCCACGTGCGCACGCGCCTGGTGGGGGCATTGGCCGACACGGTCGGCGCGCAAGGCCTGGTGCGCGGCCAGTTCCTCGACTTGCACGGTAACGGCCAGCGCTCGCTGGACGACATCGCCCGCACCAACGAACTGAAAACGGGCGTGCTGCTGGGCTTGTCCGTGGAAATGGCCGCCATCATTGCCGAGGCCGACGAGCGCGTGCTGCAGGCGCTGCGCGCGTTTGCCCTGTCCGCCGGCCAGGCGTTCCAGATCAAGGACGACTTGCTGGACGACGCCGGCGCTGCCATCACCGGCAAGGATGCGGGACAAGATGCCGGCAAGGCCACCTTCAACGCCAAGCTGGGCAAGGAGCGCACGGCCGGCCGCCTGGCCGACCACCTGCGCGAAGCGGACACGTACCTGAGCGACGCCATCGGCGGCAAGCAGCGCACGCGCTGCCTGGTGGGCACGCTGTTCCGCACCACCGGCCCGCTGGCCGACGCCCGCGCGCCGTGATCCGTGATGCACTGACGCCATCGCAGCCACCGCACCACTTCGGCGTGGTGGCGCCCGCCTTTCCCAGCCATTTCAGCGCCATGGCCGCACTTGCGGCCGAACTGGTCCGGCGCGGCCACCGCGTCACCTTCCTGCAACGCCCCGATGCGCGCGCCTTCCTGGGCGATGCCCTTCCGCACGGCCTGGGGTTTCATGCGCTGGGCGCGCAGCGGTTTCCGCCCGGCTCGCTGGCGGCGGCACTGCGCCGCGCCGCCAATCCCGGCAGTCCGCTGGGCCTGCGCAAGGTCATCGTCGACATGGCCGACGCCACCGACATGCTGTGCCAGCAGCTGCCGGCCGCCATCGCAGCGTTGCAGATCGACGTGCTGATCGGCGACCAGATGGAAGCGGCGGCCGGCCTGGTGGCCGAGGCGCTGCAGATGCCCCTGGTGTCCGTCGCCTGCGCCCTGCCCGTCAACCGAGAGCCGGCCGTGCCGCTGCCCGTGATGCCGTTCGGCTTTGACGCCAGCGCGCGCGGCCTGCAGATGGTGGCCGGCAGCACGGGCGTGTACGACTGGCTGATGGCGCCGCACCGCCGCGCCATCGAGCGGCAGTCGCGCCGCCTGGGCCTGCCCGTGCGCGGCGCCCTGCACGAATGCCTGTCGCCGCTGGCGCAGATCAGCCAGACCATTGCCGGATTCGATTTTCCACGCCAGCACCTGCCGGCCCATTTTCATCACGTGGGGCCATTGCGGCCGGCTGCAGATGCTGCCGCAGCCACCGTGACGACCGGGCCGCTACCGGCGCTGGCCGCCGACCGGCCGCTCGTGTTCGCCTCGCTGGGCACCTTGCAGGGCCAGCGCTTCGGCACTTTCCACCGCATCGCCCGCGCCTGCCGTGCGCTCGATGTGCAACTGGTGCTGGCCCACTGCGGCGGGCTCGATGCGCGCCAGGCGCAGGCCATCGAACAGGCCGGACCGCCAGGCGCCACCACCGTGTGCGCGTTTGCGCCGCAGCAGGCGGTGCTGGCGCGGGCCGACGCCGTCGTCACCCACGCGGGCCTGAACACGGTGATGGATGCGATTGCCACCGGCACGCCGATGCTGGCGCTGCCCATCGCTTTCGACCAGCCGGGCGCTGCGGCGCGCATCTGCCACGCGGGCATCGGCCGCCGGGCGTCGGCGCGCACCAGCAGTCCGCGCACCCTGGCCGCGCACCTGCGCCAGCTGCTGGACGACCCGGCGTACGGCCGCCGCCTGGCGCCGCTGGCGGCCGAACTGGCGCAGGCCGGCGGCACGGTGCGCGCGGCCGATATCGTCGAGGCGGCGACCGCGCGCGCTGAGAGCATGTCCCCATGAGCATGCCCGCATGAACGTCGCCCGATACGACATCATCCTGGCCGGCGGCGGCCTGGCCAATGCGCTGATTGCCTGGCAGCTGCGCACGGCGCGCCCCGAGCTGCGCATCCTGGTGTTGGAGCAGGACGCCCACATCGGCGGCAACCACACCTGGTCGTTCCACGACAGCGACCTCGACGACGACCAGCGCGCCTGGATCGCGCCGCTGGTCGCGCACCGCTGGCCGCGCTACGACGTGATCTTTCCCGAGCGCGCGCGCACGCTGGACGGCGGCTACGCCAGCATCGCGTCCGACGATTTCGCCCGCGTGCTCACGCCCGTGCTGGGCGACGCCTTGCGCACCAGCGTCACCATCCGCGCCCTCACGCCCACGTCCGTCACGCTGGACGACGGCACCGTGCTGCACGCGGGCGCCGTGATCGACGGCCGCGGCCCGCGCGCGAGCAGCCTGCTGGCGCTCGGTTACCAGACTTTTCTGGGCCAGGAGGTGCAACTGGCCGCCCCGCACGGCTTGACGGCCCCGATCCTGATGGACGCCAGCGTGGCCCAGCAGGGCGGCTACCGCTTTGTCTACGTGCTGCCCTTCGGCCCCGACCGTCTGCTGATCGAGGACACCCATTACGTGGACGCGGCCCACCGCGACCCCGCACGCCTGCGCGCCAACATTGCCGATTACGCCGCTGCGCGCGGCTGGACTATCGCGCACGTGCTGCGCGAAGAACACGGCGCACTGCCCATCGTGCTGGCCGGCGACCATGACCGCTACTGGGACGACCTGCACGGCCAGCCGTGCGCGGGCCTGCGCGCCGGCCTGTTCCATCCGACCACCGGTTACTCGCTGCCGCACGCGGTACGCCTGGCCGAACTGGTCGCCACGCTGCCGGACCTGCGCGCGCCAGCGCTGTTTGCCGCCATCCGCCAGCACGCGCAGCAGCAATGGCGGCGCCAGGGCTTTTTCCGCCTGTTGAACCGCATGCTGTTCCTGGCCGGCGAAGCCGACCACCGCTGGCGCGTGATGCAGCGCTTTTACGGGCTGCCCGCGCCGCTGATTGCCCGCTTTTACGCGGGCCGCCTGACACTGGCCGACCAGCTGCGCGTGGTGTCCGGCAAGCCGCCGGTGCCCGTGGGCCAGGCGCTGGCGGCCGCACTCAAAACCCAACCTCAACACATCAGGACTTCCGCATGAACCAAGCAAAACAGGCCGTGGTGATCGGCGCCGGTTTCGGCGGGCTGGCGCTCGCCATCCGCCTGCAGGCAGCCGGCATCCAGACCACGCTGCTCGAACAGCGCGACAAACCGGGCGGCCGCGCCTATGTCTACCAGGACCAGGGCTTTACCTTCGACGCCGGCCCCACCGTCATCACCGATCCCTCCGCGCTGGAAGAACTGTTCACGGTGGCCGGCAAGCGCCTGGCCGATTACGTGGAGATGCTGCCGGTGGCGCCGTTCTACCGCCTGTGCTGGGAAGACGGCAGCCATTTCGACTACGCCAACGACCAGGAAGCGCTCGACCGCCAGATCCACGCCCGCAACCCGGATGACGTGGCCGGCTACCAGCGTTTTCTTGCCTACTCCAAGGCCGTGTTCGACGAGGGCTATTTAAAACTGGGGGCGGTGCCGTTCCTGTCGATCCGCGACATGGTGGCCGCCGGCCCGCAACTGGCCAAGCTCGAAGCGTGGAAAAGCGTGTACGGCATGGTGTCGCGCTTCATCAAGGACGAACAGCTGCGCATGGCGTTCTCGTTCCACTCGCTGCTCGTCGGCGGCAACCCGTTTGCCACCTCGTCGATCTACACGCTGATCCATGCGCTCGAGCGCAAATGGGGCGTGTGGTTCCCGCGCGGCGGCACGGGGGCCCTGGTCAACGGCATGGTGCAAATGTTCCAGGACATCGGCGGCAAGATCGAACTCAATGCCAAGGTGGCGGCGATCGACACCGCCGGCAACCGCGTCACCGGCGTGCGCCTGGAAGACGGCCGCACCTTTGCCGCGCAGGCCGTGGCGTCCAACGCCGACGTGGTGCACACGTACGGCAAGCTCCTGGGCCAGCACCCGCGCGGGCCGGTGCAAGCGAAAAAACTCGCCGGCAAGCGCCATTCCAATTCGCTGTTCGTGCTGTACTTCGGCCTGAACCACCACCACAGTCAGTTGCAGCACCATACCGTGTGCTTCGGCCCCCGCTACCAGCCGTTGATCACGGAAATCTTCAACGGCAAAACGCTGGCCGAAGATTTTTCCCTGTACCTGCACGCGCCGTGCGTGACCGACCCGTCGCTCGCGCCCCCGGGCTGCGGCAGCCACTACGTGCTGGCGCCCGTGCCGCACCTGGGTAACGCGGACATCGACTGGGACGTGGAAGGCCCGCGCTACCGCGACCGCATTTTCGATTACCTGGAACAGCGCTACATGCCGGGCCTGCGCAGCCAGCTGGTGACCAGCCGCTTCTTCACGCCGTTCGACTTCCGCGACCAGCTCAACGCCCACGTGGGCTCGGCCTTCTCGCTGGAACCGATCCTGACGCAAAGCGCCTGGTTCCGTCCGCACAACCGCGACGCCGACCTGCCCAACCTGTACCTGGTGGGCGCCGGCACCCATCCGGGTGCGGGCGTGCCCGGCGTGGTGGGCTCGGCCAAGGCCACGGCCGGCCTGATGATCGCGGAGTTCGGGCAATGAGCGAGGCGCTGATGGCGCACGCTACCGAGACCATCAAGGTGGGCTCGAAGAGTTTTGCCGCGGCCGCCACGCTGTTCCCGGCCGACGTGCGCCGCAGCGTGCTGATGCTGTACGCATGGTGCCGTCACTGCGACGACGTGGTTGACGGCCAGGAACTGGGTTTTGCGCCCGCGCTGGCGCCTGCTGCTGCCCACGATCCGTTTGCCGAACTGGCGCAGCTGGAAGCGCAAACCCGGCGCGCGTACGCGGGCGAGACCATGACGGAACCGGCCTTTGCCGCGTTCCAGGAAGTGGCGCTGCGCCACGCGATTGCGCCGCCCTACGCGTTCGACCACCTGGCCGGCTTTGCCATGGACGTGCACGACGCGCACTACGACACCATCGACGACACGCTGCGCTACTGCTACCACGTGGCCGGAGTGGTGGGCCTGATGATGTCCACCATCATGGGCGCCAAGGACGCTGATGTGCTCGACCGCGCCTGCGACCTGGGACTGGCTTTTCAGCTGACCAATATCGCGCGCGACATTGTGGACGATGCGCGGATCGGCCGCTGCTACCTGCCGGCCCGGTGGCTGCGCGAGGCGGGCATTCCGCCAGACGAGATCGCCTTGCCGCAGCACCGCGCGGCGCTGGCCACGGTGGCCGCGCGCCTGGTCGATTACGCCGAGCCCTATTACGACTCGGCCAACGAAGGCATCGTGGCGCTGCCGCTGCGCTCGGCGTGGGCGATTGCCACGGCGCGCAATGTGTACCGGCAAATCGGCATCGAAGTGAAACGGCGCGGATCGCACGCGTGGGATGAACGGGTGGGCACGTCGAAGGCAGCCAAGCTGTGGCTGCTGGCGAAAGGCGGCGTGAGCGCGCTTATTTCACGGGCGCGGACGATGACGGCGCGTCCGGCGGGGTTGTGGCAGCGTCCGGCGCACGATCTTGCTGGTGACCGTGCTGCTGACGGTGCTGCTGCCCATGCAGGGCCCCGCCATGCAGCGCCTGCAGTTGACGCTTGAGGTCGGCCACGGGAGGCGCGTACAGGAAACCGAACGATACGGCGCCATCCTTGCCGGGCACCGCGTGGTGCATGCGATGGGCCTGGTACAAGCGCTTGAGGTAGCCGCTGCGCGGCACATAGGTGAACGGCCAGCGCCGGTGCACCAGGCCGTCGTGGGCGACAAAATACAAAAGGCCGTAGGCGGTCATGCCGGCGCCGATCCATTGCAGCGGGTCGTGCCCTTCGGTGCCGAAATAAATCAGGGCGATGGCCACGCCGGCAAACACGACCGCATATAAATCGTTTTTTTCGAACCAGCCGGTGCGCGGTTCGTGGTGCGACCGATGCCAGCCCCAGCCGAAACCGTGCATGATGTATTTGTGCGCGACAATGGAAAACAGTTCCATGAACACCACCGTGAGCAGCACGATCGACGAATTAATTAACATGAGCTCCAACTTACGCACAGGGATAACAATGCTGACAGACTACCATAGCCAACCATTGCGCCGCGCCACCCTGCTGGCCTGCGCTCTCCTGCTGACCTCGGCGTTTTGTTCCGCCGCCACCATCGAAGTGAAGGTCGATGGCGTAGTGGGCGGCAGCGGCAAGATCAATGCCGCCGTGTGCGACCAGGCCCACTTCCTCAAGGACTGCACCTATTCCGGTTCGGCGCCCGCCATAGCCGGCCAGACCGTGGTCACCATCGACAACGTGCCCAAGGGAACGTGGGCCGTGCTGGTGTACCAGGACGATAACCAGAACAATCAGCTCGACCGCAACTTCATCGGCATCCCCAGCGAAAACTACGGCTTCAGCCGCAACGCCCGCGGCAAGTTCGGCCCGCCCGATTTCACCGACGCCGCCATCGAGGTGAGCGACGACAAGGTGGTCGTCCCCGTCAAACTGCACTGACAAAAAAAACCTCTCTGCCTTGACGGGCAGAGAGGCACAAAACCACAGACAACACTGGTGCTACATGAAACTCGTTAAAACTGCACTTGTTAAAGCCGCCGCAA
>JBEVMD010000461.1:0-2788 GCA_040508835.1 Duganella sp.
GGCTTGACGGCGTCGAAGCCGCCATATGTTTTGGACAGTCCCTGGAAATCGATCATGATGGCCTGCCGTCAGTGGGCGGATGCCTGTACCAGCGCGCTGCCCACGCCGTGGCGCCAGCCTTCGCTGACAGCCGTCACCGTGCCGTCCGGGTTGAACACCAGCGCGTTGGCCGCGCCGATTTCCTCCGGCTCCGCGCTCCAGCGCTGGCCGCGTTGCGCCAGCGGCTTCGCTTCGGCGCGCGCGCCGTAACCGGGTTCGATGTCGGTGGCGTCGCCATTGCGCTCGGACAGGCGCGGCGCGTCGACGGCCTGCGGCATGGTCATGCCCAGGTCGACGTAATTGAAAATCGTCTGCAGCACGGTGGTGATGATGGTGGCGCCGCCCGGGCTGCCGATCGAGAACGCGGGTTTGCCGTTCCTGAACGCCAGCGTGGGCGACATGCTGCTGCGCGGGCGCTTGCCCGCTTCCGGCACATTGGGCGCGGGCCCGGAAAAATCGAAGTCGGTCATCTCGTTATTGAGCAGGAAGCCGTAGCCCGGCACCACCATGCCGCTGCCGCCCCACGATTCGATGGTATAGGTGTACGAGACGATATTGCCTTCCTTGTCGGCGACCGTCAGGTGCGTGGTGTGCGCGCCTTCGGTCAGCAGCCTGGTGCCGGCAGGGCGCTGCGCCACGCTCGGGTCGTCCTGGTACGGATACGGGTCGCCCGCCACTGCATGGCTGGCGGCGCGGGCCGGATCGATCAGCGCGCGGCGGCGGGCGGCGTAATCCTTGTTCAACAGGCCGGCGACGGGGGCGTCGACGAATTCCGGGTCGGCCAGGTAGGCGTTGCGGTCGGCGAACGCCAGCCGGCTCGCTTCCAGGTACAGGTGCTCGGCCTGGTCGCGCGGCATGGCTTTCAGGTCGTAGCCCTCCAGGATGTTGAGCGCTTCGGCCACGGCCACGCCGCCGGAACTGGGCAGCGGCATGCCATACAGGTCGTAGCCGCGATAGGTGCTGTGCACGGGCAGGCGCAGGCGCGCCTCGTAATTGGCCAGGTCGGCCATGGTCATGTTACCGGGGCGGACCGTGATGCCGGGGGCTACCGTGGGGCGGTTGACGGCGTCGATCACGGCGCGCCCCATGGTGCCCGCATAAAAAGCCTTGACGCCGCCGGTGGCCAGTTCGCGGTACGCGCGCGCCAGGTCCGGGTTGCGCAGCACGCTGCCCGCTGCCGGCGGCTTGCCATGTTTCAGATAGAGCGCGGCGGTGGCCGGGAATTTGCCGAACTTGTCGCGGTTGATGTCCACCAGGTGCGTGAAATTAGCGTTGACGGTGAAGCCGTCGGTGGCCACCGCGATGGCGGGCGCCAGCACCTGCCGGAACGACATCGAGCCATAGCGGTCCAGCGCCTGGTGCCAGCCGCGCACCGCGCCGGGCACGCCCACCGCCATGCCGCTGGCTACCACGGTGTCGAAATCGACAGGCTTGCCATGGTCGAGAAAGACGGACGGCGTCAAGCTGGCGGGCGCCGTTTCGCGGTGGTCGATGGTGATCACGCGCTTGTCCTTGGCCAGGTAGATCACCATGAAGCCGCCGCCGCCGATGCCGCAGCTGAACGGATCGGTCACGCCCAGCGTGGCTGCCGCCGCCACGGCCGCATCGATGGCGTTGCCGCCCCGGTCCAGGATGGCGATGGCGGCCCTGGACGCCGGCTCGCTGATGGTGGCCACCGCGCCGCCGGTGCCGGTGGCCACCGGCGTCTTGGCCAGCGCCGGCTGCCAGGCAAGCGTGAGGACGATGGTGGAAATCAGGACAGGGCGGTGGCGGGCATGCATGGACGGCGGCTCTCCGATCGGGTAATGGTGCTAGCTTACCCGATCCGGCGCCCGATATCGAATCGTCAAGTCGAAATTACGACGGGCGTGGTGCGGTGGTGGCCTGCGGTGCATTGCTAACGCGGACCGTGACGCGGTAGTCGGGGATGATGTCGTTCTTGGGCGGCACGGCTTGCGGCTCCACGCCGGCCAGGGTGAAGGTCAGGCCATCGCGGGTGATGCTGCGCGCGCCGTTGGGCATGCTGTCGGACAAAACAAAATTGCTGCTGCGGCCATCGGGCCGGATCACGGTAAAACTGTAGCTGATGTAGCCGGCCCAGACGCACACGGCGCCTTCGCGGCAGCGGCTGTCGTTGACGCGGTCGAGCCGCACGACGCTGCCGGCGGCCGGTGCAATCACGGCGCTGCCGCCCTGGGGCAGCACATAGGTGGTGGTAAAGCGCTGCGGCGCGGCGGCGGAACGGCCGCTGCCCGACGCCGATCCACAGGCGTACAGCATGGCCATCACGGCGGTGAGCAGGGGCAGGACGATCAATTGCCGCAGTATGGATGTCTTCATAGCGACCTTTCTGGAATTCTGGAGTAACGGGTCAAAAGCTTAACAAAACGATCATAAGTGTGTCGCACGATAAGCATTTCATGCCATTTCGTCAGCATCGCCGGGCGCGGGTTTGAAACTAAGCCAACGGTCCGGCGCCAAGCTGCGTAGAATGTCGGCACTTAAACATTCAGGATAAAAAATCATGCGCAAAACCGATCTGGCCAAGAGCGACGCCAAAAAACTGATGGGCAAAATGGCTGCTGGCACGGGTGCGACGTTCGGCAAACCGGCGGAAGTGGTGGACAAGCGCGAACAGCGCCGCCGCGATCAGGCGCTGGGCCTGGTGCCGTTTGCAGTCAAACTCAATAATGAACTGGTACAGCAGCTCAACGCGCAGGCAAAAGAGCGTGGCGTTGATATGAATCAG
>JBEVMD010000501.1:0-3586 GCA_040508835.1 Duganella sp.
TCGCGCTTAAAAATTCATTTTTGATAACTAGGAGACAGATTTGGCAATTTTTTTTGGATTTCACAATTTCTGCAACATTTTAGGCGTTGCCACGCCCCTTGCGAAGGTCTATTTCATGTTTTTTTATACAAATCAGCACCCAAACAAACATAGAGGCAATCTCATCTGTTAAATCCGCATGCGGTAAGATGCGCTTATCCGGGCCCTGTCCCGCTTTTCAACACTGCGTAAGGACGTAACAACGTGATTAAATTAGCTACATGGAATGTTAACTCACTGAACGTTAGACTGCCGCACGTTATGACATGGCTGGAGCAGAATCCGGTCGATGTGCTCTGCATTCAAGAAACAAAATTAACTGACGACAAGTTTCCAGTGGCGCAGATCGAAGCGGTCGGCTATCACGTCGCGTACACCGGCCAGAAAACCTATAACGGCGTGGCCATCCTGTCGAAACTGCCGATCGCCGATGTCGTCAGGAATAATCCCCGTTACGACGACCCGCAGCAGCGCATCCTGGCCGCCACCATCGATGGCATGCGCATCGTCTGTGCGTATGTCCCCAACGGCCAGAGTCTCGATTCCGACAAATACCAGTACAAAATGGGCTGGCTGAACGCGTTCCATGACTGGATTGCCGAAGAAGCGGCGCTGCATCCCCAGCTGGCCGTGCTGGGCGACTACAACATCGCCCCCGAAGACCGCGACGTGCACGACCCGGCAGCGTGGGAGGGCATGGTGCATGTCTCGGAACCGGAACGCGCCGCGCTGCGCCGCCTGCTGGACATCGGGCTGGCCGACGCTTTCCGCCTGTTCGACCAGGCCGACAAATCGTATAGCTGGTGGGATTACCGTGGCCTGGGCTTCCGCCTGAACAAGGGACTGCGCATCGACCATATCCTGCTGTCGCCGGCGCTGGCCCAGCGCTGCACCGCCTGCGCGATCGACCGCGCCCCGCGCAAATGGGAGCAGCCCTCCGACCATGCACCGGTGATCGCCACGTTCGAGTGACCCGGCGCGGTCGTGCGATCCGGTCAGCCGGCGCGCGGCAGCAGCAGCCGCGCCGTCTCGTGCGGCGCCGGCTCGGAAAACAGGAAGCCCTGCGCGAACTGGCAGCCATTGCGCTGCAACAGCGCGTACTGCCCTTCCGTCTCCACCCCTTCCGCCACCACCGACAGCTGCAGGCTGTCCGATAATGCGATGATGGCCTTCACGATGGCGCGGTCTTCCGCGCTGTCGGGCAGGTCCCTGATGAACGCGCGGTCGATCTTGATCTTCTTGACCGGAAAGCGCTTCAGGTACGCCAGGCTGGAATAGCCGGTGCCGAAATCGTCGATCGACAGGCGGATGCCCATGGCGTTGATTTGATCGAGTATGCCCAGCGTGTGTTCGCCATGCTGCATCAGCGCCGTTTCGGTAATCTCGAACTCCAGCAGCGCCGGATCGATGCCGGTGTCGTGCAGGATGCCGCCGATGGCGTCGACCAGCCCGCCGTGCATGAACTGCCGCGCCGACAGGTTGACCGCCAGCGGCACCGGCTGGAAGCCAGCCCGCTGCCACGCCATGCTCTGCTCGCACGCCTGGCGGATCACCCACTCGCCGATGGGCACGATCATGCCGTTGTCTTCGATAATGGGAATGAAACGGTCGGGCAGCACCAGTTCCCCGGCGCCCCGGCGCCAGCGCAGCAGCACCTCCATCGCGTGCAGGCGGCGGGTGCCGATGTCCATGATGGGCTGGAAGTGCAGCGCGAACTGGCGCTGCGCCAGGGCGCTGCGCAGGTTGGACTCCAGCTCGAAATGCAGGGCGGCCGCCTGGTTCATCACCGGCTGGAAGTACTGGTAATTGTTCCTGCCGCTGGCCTTGGCGTGGTACATGGCCGTATCGGCATGGCGCATCAGGGTGGCCACGTCCGCGCCATCGTGCGGGTACAGGCAGATGCCGATCGACGGCGTGATGTGCAGCTTGCGCCCGCCGAGCGGAAAACTCTCGGCCAGCGCCTCGATGATCTTTTCGGCCACGGCGCTCGACTCGGCGGCGCCCGCGATCCCTGGCAGCAGCACCACGAATTCATCGCCGCCAAGCCGCGCCACGGTGTCGCTGGCGCGCACCGCGCAGCACAGGCGGTTGGCCACTTCCTTGAGCAGCTGATCGCCGGTCATGTGGCCCAGCGTGTCGTTGATGGTCTTGAAGCGATCGAGGTCGATGAACATCACCGCCAGCTGGCGCTGCGAGCGCTGCGCCGTGAGCATGGCGCGGTCGAGACGATCCGACAGCAGCGCGCGATTGGGCAGGCCGGTCAGGCTGTCGTGGTAGGCCATGTGGTGCACGCGCGCCTCGGCTTGGCGGCGCTCGACGATCTCGCCCTGCAGCAGCGCATTGGCGCCGGCCAGTTCGGCGGTGCGCTCGAGCACCCGCACTTCCAGCTCGTCGCGCGCGCGGCTCACGGCTTCGGCGGCCTCGCGCCGCGCGGTGATGTCGTCCACCAGCCAGACCGACCGGCCGCGCGGGTGCGCCAGGTCGAACGGACGGCCCGACAGGCGCGCCCAGAACCGGCTGCCGTCCTTGCGCACCAGTTCATGTTCCGAGACGTTGATGCGACCGGCGGCGAAATCGCGCGCGGTCTCGGTGCGCGCCGCCTGCCACGCGGCCCTGTCGGCATAGAAGGCCTGCACGCTGAGCAAATTCATGCCGCCTGGCGGATAGCAGAACAACTCCTCCATCTTGGTATTGCAGTGCAGGTTGCGCCCTTCCTCGACCACCGAGATGCCCAGCACGGCGCTGTCGAGGATAGCCTGGTTTTCCAGCAGCGCGTTGTGCAGCGCGCGCTGGTCGCGCCGCACGTCGCTGATGTCGTTGAAGACGATGGTGGCGCCCTGCACCGGGGCGCCCGGCGGCAGCGGCTTGACCCAGGCCTGGACCGCAAAATAATGGCCGCTGGCCGGCGTCAGGTACGTATCCCAGCGCTCGCCCGGCGCCGCGTCAGCCAGGCGGTCCACGCTGCTGTCGCGCACGGGGGCCATGAACAGCAGCGCCACGGACGCGCCGCGCGGATCGCGCCCGAGCAGCGCCACCAGTTCCGCATTGGCGGCGATCACGGTGCCGTCGTCGCCATACGCGCAGGCGGGAACGCCGATCAGCGCCAGCGCGCCGGCCACGTAGCCGGTGTCGGTCGCCGCATCGGTCGCTGTATCAGTCCATACATGGCCCTTGTCCATTTCGCCCCCGGCATACATGACAACTTACTACGATAGTTGACAGATGTTAAACCACATCGGGCGCGCCGGGGGACCGCTTTACAAATACGCAACGCAAAAACGACAATGCCCGGCAAATACCGGGCATTGTCGTTACCGGCCTGCTGCCGCCGGTGCGTGGCGCTTAGTGGCCGCTGGCGCCGTCCGCGCCGATACCGGTCTCCGAACGGATTTGCTGCGCTTCGAAGCCGTCGCGATCGATGCGGGCACGCGGCCCCTTGTCGGTGATCGAGAACAGCCAGATGCCGATAAAGCCTACCGCCATCGAGAAGATGGCAGGCGACGCATACGGGAACAGCGGCTCGGCCTTGCCGAAGACGTCCACCCAC
>JBEVMD010000506.1:0-35677 GCA_040508835.1 Duganella sp.
CGACCCCAGCTGGTCCGGGCTGATTGGACCTCGCTCAACGGCATCTGGGAGCTGGCCTTCGACGACGACAGCCGCTACCGCCGTCCCGGCGACGACATTCCATGGACGCACGCCATCACCGTGCCGTTTGCCCCGGAAACTGCCGCCAGCGGTCTTGCCGACACCAGCTTTCATCCGTGCATCTGGTACCGGCGCACCCTCGCCAACATCGAACTCGACTTTGGCGCCCGCACGCTGCTGCACTTCGGCGCGGTCGACTATGCGGCCCGGGTCTGGCTCAACGGCCAGCTGGTGGCCGAGCACGAGGGCGGCCACACGCCGTTCACGGCCGACATCACCGACGCCCTGATGGCTGGCGCACCGGGCGACCGGCAGGTGCTGGTGGTGCGGGTGGAAGACGATCCCGTCGACCTGGCCAAGCCCCGTGGCAAGCAGGACTGGCAGCGGGAGCCGCATTCGATCTGGTATCCGCGCACCACCGGCATCTGGCAAACCGTCTGGCTGGAAACCGTGGGCCCCACTTACATCGACAAGCTGCGCTGGACGCCGATCTTCGACGGCTTCGAGATCGGTTGCGAAGTCGTGGTCGCTGGCGCCCGGCAGGCGGGGCTGTCGGTGGAGGTGCGCCTGTGGCACGGCGAAAAATTGCTGGCCGACGATGTGTACATGCTGGTGGGCCAGGAGGCCAACCGCAAGATCGCGCTGCCCGACCCCGGCATCGACGACTCCCGCAACGAACTGCTGTGGAGCCCCGAGCATCCCACGCTGCTCGACGCCGAACTGGTGCTGCGCCATGGCGACACCGTGCTTGACACCGTGCGTTCGTACACGGCGCTGCGCTCGGTCTCGATCACGCGCGACCGCCTGATGCTCAACGGCCGGCCTTACCAGTTGCGGCTGGTGCTGGACCAGGGCTACTGGCCCGAGTCGCTGATGACGGCGCCGTCCGACGACGCTCTGCGGCGCGACGTGGAACTGGCCAAGGCCATGGGTTTTAACGGCGTGCGCAAGCACCAGAAAATCGAAGACCCGCGCTACCTGTACTGGGCCGACAGGCTGGGCTTGCTGGTGTGGGAAGAAATGCCGTCGGCCTACGCCTTCAGTCCGCTGGCCATGACGCGCCTGGTGCGCGAATGGACCGAAGCCATCGAGCGGGACTACAGCCACCCGTGCGTGATCGTGTGGGTGCCGTTCAACGAATCGTGGGGCGTGCCCAACCTCACCGCCATGCAGGCCCACCGCAACGCGGTGGAAGCGCTGTACCACATGACGCGCATGCTCGACGCCACCCGCCCCGTGATCGGCAACGACGGCTGGGAAGCGTCCGCCACCGACATCCTCGGCATCCACGACTACGACGGCGACCCGCAGCGGCTGCGCGCCCGCTATGAGGCCGAGCACCAGTCCAACACCTTGTTCGACCGGCGTCGTCCCGGCGGGCGCATCCTGACGCTCGACGGTTTTCCGCACCGGGGCCAGCCGATCGTGCTCACCGAGTTCGGCGGCATCGCCTACGACCCGAATGCGCCCGAGCACCACACCTGGGGTTATTCGCGCACCAACACGGCCGAGGCGTTCCACGCGCTGTACCGTGAGTTGCTCAAAGTCGTCAACGAAACATCGATGTTCAGCGGCTTTTGCTACACCCAGTTTGCCGACACCTTCCAGGAAACCAACGGTCTGCTCAATGCCGACCGCAGCCCCAAGATTCCGCTCGAGCAGATCAGCGCGGCCACCCGTAACGCCGCACCCTGAAAGAGAGCGACATGGATTCCCCCAGAGATGCTGCGCGCCAGCGCAGTACCCCGTTCGCCTCGTTCTGGCAGGGCGGTTACGAAGGCGCCGACCACCTGAACCACGGCGGGCGCCCGCTGGACATGAACGCCGCCAACGGCCACGTCACGCGCGCCCGCGCCGACTACCTGCTGCTGCGCGAGTTCGGCATCACGACCGTGCGCGAGTCGATCGGCTGGCGCCTTGTGGAACGCGACGGGGTGTTCGATTTTTCCGTGCTCGACGCGCGCCTGCTGGCGGCGCAGGAACTGGGCATCCAGATCTGCTGGACCTTCTGCCACTACGGCTGGCCGGCCGAGATCGACGTCTATGCGCCCGAGTTCGTGACCCGCTTCGCCCGCTTTTGCCGCGCCGCTGCCCAGTACCTGGCGCCGTACGTGGGCGATGCCCCCGTGTATTCACCGATCAATGAAATCTCGTTCACCAGCTGGGGCCTGTCGGTGCACATGTTCAATTGCAAGAACATGTACGACGCCCGCGCCGCCAGCGAAGGCAAGCGGCAGCTGGTGCGCGCCACGCTGGCCGGCTGCGACGCCATCCTGGCCGTCACGCCCGGCGCCCGCTTCATGCACTGCGATCCGCTGATCCACGTGATCGCACCCACCGGCCGGCCCGAATGGCAGGCCGAGGCCGACGGCGCCAGCGCATCGCAGTTCGATGCGTGGGACATGCTGTGCGGCCGGCGCGAGCCGGAACTGGGCGGCGCGCCGCGCTACCTGGACATCATCGGCGCCAATTACTACGACACCAACCAGTGGGAGGCCGGCACGGCCGCGCGCCTGTGGTGGCACCTGGCCGACCCGCGCCGCAAGCGCCTGCACCGCAAGCTGCTGGAACTGCACGAACGCTACCGCCGCCCGATCCTGCTGGCCGAAACCAGCCACGTGGGCAGCGGACGCGGCGTGTGGATCCGCGAAATGGCCAGCGAAACCGCGCTGGCCCGCCAGCTGGGCGCGGACATGGTTGGCGTCTGTCTTTACCCCATCGTCGATCGCAACGACTGGGAGCACGAACACCATTGGCACCGCAGCGGGCTGTGGGATCTGGACCGCGACGGTCCGGACCCGCACGCGCGGCAGCTGGTGGCGCAATACGGCGCGGGCCTCATCCAGGGCCAGCGCCTGATCACACGTTTATCTACAAGGGAGAAAGCCATGCATACCGTAATCGTTTTTTGTCACCTGCGCTGGGACTTTGTGTACCAACGCCCCCAGCACCTGCTGACCCGCCTGGCTCAACACTATAAAGTGCTGTTCATCGAGGAGCCGATCTTCGACGAGGCCGCGCCGCACCTGCGCACCTACCACCCGGCGCCCAATGTCACCGTGTGCCAGCCGCACACCCCGGTGCACGCCGGCGGCTTCCACGACGACCAGATCCCCGTCCTGCAGTCGCTGCTCGGCAACCTGGTGCCCGATGGCGAAGACCCGGTCGTGTGGTTCTACACCCCGATGGCGCTGCCGCTGCTGGCCAAGCTGCATCCGTCGCTGGTGGTGTACGACTGCATGGACGAACTGTCGGCCTTTAAAAATCCGCCGAAGCAACTGCTGCAGCGCGAAAGCGCACTGCTGGGTATTGCCGACCTGGTCTTCACCGGCGGCCCCAGCCTGTACGAAGCCAAGCGCCCGCGCCACGCCAACGTCCATTGCTTCCCGAGCAGCGTCGACACCGTGCACTTCGAGCAGGCGCTCGACCGCAGCAACGCCCATCCGCTGCACGCCGATATTCCGCGGCCGCGGCTGGGCTTTTACGGCGTCATCGACGAACGCTTCGACACGGACCTGATCGCGGCCATGGCCGACGCCCATCCCGAATGGCACATCGTGCTGGTGGGCCCGGTCGTGAAAATCGAGCCGGGCGCGCTGCCGCAGCGTCCCAACATCCATTACCTGGGCCAGCAGGCTTACCAGGCGCTGCCGCAGTTCCTGGCCGGCTGGGACGTGTGCCTGCTGCCGTTCGCGCTCAATGAATCGACGCGCTACATCAGCCCCACCAAGGTGCTGGAATACATGGCGGCCGAGCTGCCGATCGTCAGCACCGCGATCACCGACGTGGAAGTGCCGTACGGCGACATCGTCGCCATCGGCCACGACCATGCCGAATTCATTGCCCACTGCGAAGCGGCGCTGCAACTGACCGCGGCCCAGCGCGTGGACATGGCGGCCAGCATGCGCGCCGTGGCCGCCCGCACCTCGTGGGACGGCACGGCCGACAGCATGCAGGCGCTGATCGAGAGCACGCCTGCCAACACGTCGGCGCGCCTGCCGGGCAACGTGGCGGCGCTGGCCGTCGACCAGGATGCCGGCGCGGCAGGGCAGGTGCCCAACTATGGCGAGACCAACAAGGTCAATCCGCTGCGCGCCGGTGCGCCCGTCAACGACATCGGCTGCCTGATCATCGGCGGCGGTCCGACCGGCCTGTCGGCCGCCTACCATGGCGATGCGGACACGGTGCTGCTCGAGCGTAACGCGACCGTGGGCGGCTGGTGCCGTTCCATCGAGGACGCGGGCTTCACGTTCGACTATGCGGGCCACATCATGTTCTCGAACGACCCGTACGTGCTCAAGCTCTATGACATCCTGCTGGGCGATAACCAGCACTGGCAGATGCGCGAGGCATGGGTGTACAGCAAGCAGGTGTTTACCCGCTATCCGTTCCAGGGCGCGCTGTACGGCTTGCCGCCGGCCGTGATCAAGGAGTGCATCGTGGGCGCCATCGAGGCCCGCTATGGCACGGCCGAGATGCCGGTCGCCGAGCCGGAGCAGGTGTGCGACGCGGAAAAAGTGGAAGACTGCTGCGCCGACGGCACGGCCGACGTGGCCAATACGTCGGAGACCGGTGGCGTGGCGCGCAAGGAGCGCACCCAGAGCTTCGAGGAATTCATCTATAAAGTGTGGGGCAGCGGCATCGCCAAGCACTTCGCGATTCCGTACAACAAAAAAATCTGGACCGTGCCGCTGGCCGAAATGGAAACCTCGTGGCTGGGCGGCCGGGTACCGCTGCCGGACCTGGGGCAAATCATCGAAGGCGCGCTGGAACCGGTAGCGCGTCCGATGGGTCCGAACGCCCGTTTCGGCTATCCGTTAAAAGGCGGCTTCCAGGCGCTGGTGTCGGGCTTCCTGCCGCACATCAAGGGCAAGATCGAACTGAACGCGGACGTGGTGCAGGTGCTGCCGAAAGAGCACGCGGTGGCGCTGGCCGACGGCCGCCGCTTCCACTACGATAACCTGATCAGCACCATGCCGCTGCCCGAGCTGGTCAAGCTGATCGGCGCCGAGGCGCCCGAGGAAGTGCGCGCGGCGGCCCGCGGCCTGCGCCATATCTCGATTCGCTGCGTGAACATCGGCATTGCCCGCACCAACGTCACCGACAAGCACTGGATCTACTATCCGGAAGACAGCATCTTCCACCGCATCTTCGTGCAGGGTAACGCCAGCCCGGAATGCAATGCGCCCGGCGGCTTCGGCTTCACTTGCGAGATTTCGTACTCGCCATGGAAACCGCTGCCGGTCGATGGCGACGCCCTGATCCAGCGCTGCATCGACGACTGCATCGCGGTGGGCATGATGACGGAAGACGACCGCGTGCTGGTCGCCAACCAGGTCGACATGCCGTACGCCTACGTGGTGTACGACCACGAGCGGGCGCACAACGTGGCCGTCGTGCGCGACTGGATGCTGCAGCACGATATCGTGCTGGCGGGGCGTTACAGCGAGTGGGAATACTACAACTCCGACCACGCGTTCCTGGCCGGCCGCACGGCAGCCGACAAGGTGCGCGCCGCCCGCGCGGGCGCAACCACCGCGCAGGTGGCCGAGTCTTGATGGACCGCTGAGTTTTGCCGGCCGTGGCGTCGCCACGGCCGGATTCGCTGTACCAACGTAGTCTCATGTCGTCTAACTTTGGAGCTCAATATGGCCAAGCAACAAGACAAGAAACCCGCTTCCGGCAGCAAGCAGTCGTCCGCCGGCAGCGGTTCCAGGCAGTCCACCGAGACGGAAGCCGACAAGGAAAAGTCGGGCAAGGACGCAGCCAGCCACAGCAAGGCGAGCACCGGCAAGAGCGCCGGCGGCGGCGCCAAGCAGGGCCGCAAGCATTAACTCTCCGTTCTGACTACCGCGCCGGCGCCAATGCCGGCGCGGCTTTTTCACCGAGCGACGCCATCAACGGCGCCACGATGGCAGCGAGCACGGCCAGTGCAGCAGCCACATAGCCCACCGCACCGATTCCCCACGACGAGATGGCCAGGCCGCCCAGCGCCGCGCCCAGCGCGATGCCGCCATTGGCCGCCGACACATTGATGGTGCCGGCCAGCGCCTGGGCGCCGGTCGCTGCTTTCATCACGCGGATCTGGCAGATCGGGTACAGCGCCGTATTGGCGATCCCCCACACGCCCAGCGCCAGCGCAAACCACAGCGCATTGTCGCCCAGGCCCGCCAGCGCGGTGGTGCCGGCCATGCCGGCCGCCAGGATCGTGCAGAACAGGGCGGTCGTGACCAGCGGCTTGCGGTCCACCCACAGGCCGCCGAGCCAGTTGCCGAACAGGCCGATGGCGCCAAAGCCCATCAACCACCAGCCCACCAGACTCGGCGCGATGCCGGCAGTCTTTTCCAGCAGCTCGGCCAGGTAAGTGTAGCCGGTGAACATGGCGGTAAACACCAGCACCGACAGGCCCACGTTGGCCAGGAAGAACGGACGCTTGAGTACGGCGGCCTGGGTGCGCAGCGGCACCGCTTCGACAGCTTGCACGGTGGGCATGCTCACGGCCATCAGGACCGCGATCACGGCCGACAGCGCGGCCAGCAGGCCGAACGCGCCGCGCCAGCCGATGGCGTCCGCCGCCAGCGTGCCCAGCGGAATGCCGAACAGCATGGCTGCCGAAATGCCCAGGTACACGGTGGACACGGCGCGGCCGCTGTTGCCGGGACCGGCAATCTGCGCGGCCGTATCGCTGGCTGTGCCCCAGAACACGGGCAACGCCAGGGCCGGCAGCAGGCGCGCGATGGCCAGCACCCAGATGTTGGGCGCCACGGCGGCCAGCGCATTGGCGGCGGCAAACAATCCGAGGATGGCAATGAATAATTTCTTGCGGTCGAAATGGGCCAGCGCGGCCGTCAGGAACGGCCCGGCCACCATCACCACGACGGCAAACAGCGTGACCAGCTGGCCGGCGGACGTGACGGAAATATGCAGATCGCGCGCCAGTGCGGGCAGCAGGCCGACGATCAGGAACTCGGTCGTGACAATCACGAACGCGGCAATGGCAAGAATCGCGATCGACAGCGAGCCGCCGCGCTTGGGTGGGGATGATGCAACCATGAATACACTCCGAAGATATCAGAAGCGTATGATATAAAAGAATTATATTCCGCTGTTGGATGATTATTCACTAGTTTTAAGGAAAAAAATTCCAATGAGTCAGACCGAACATTTAAAAGGAATCGCAACCTTCGTGGCGGTGGCCGAGGCCGGCAGCTTCACGGCGGCCGCCGAGCGCCTCAGTCTTACCAACTCGGCCGTGGGCAAGGCCATCGCCCGCCTGGAAGACCGGCTCGGCAACCGGCTGTTCGACCGCACCACGCGCCGCCTGCACCTGACCGACGCGGGCGACGCCTATTACAAGGTGTGCGTGCGGGTGCTGGAAGAACTGGAAGCGGCCGAACGCGTGCTTGCCGCCGAGGACGCGGTACCGTCGGGGCGGCTGCGGGTGGACCTGCCGGCCACGTTCGGCCGGTTGCGGGCGTTTCCCGCCTTGCTCGACTTTGCAGGCGTGCACCCGCAAGTGATGCCGCACGTTTCCTTTACCGACCGCTTTGTCGACCTGGTGGAGGACGGCGTGGACGTGGCCGTGCGCATCGGCGGCTCGGACGCCTGGCCGGCCACGCTCGACCACCGCTACCTGGGCCACGAGGAACTGATCTTCTGCGCCGCGCCGTCGTACCTGGCCGCGCACGCGGGGCCGCAGTCGGTGACGGAACTGCTGCACCACGCAGCCGTGCTGTACGGCCGCGCCGACGGCAGCACCACGCCGTGGCTGGTGCGGGAAGGCCACGCGCCGGTGGCGCGCCAGCCGCTGCTGGGCCGCATCGTGCTCGGTCACGCCGAGGCGCAGGTGCATGCGGTGCAGGCGGGACTGGGCGTGGCGCAGCTGGCCACGTGGCTGGTGGCGCAGCAGATCGCGGACGGCGCGCTGGTGCCGGTGCTGCCCGCGCTGGCCACGCAGGGGCTGCCGCTGCACATCGTGTGGCAACGCAGCCGTGCCCATGCGCCCAAGGTGCAGGCGCTGATTGCCCATTTCGAGGCCACGCTGCGCATCAGCGCCTGAAGCCGTGGCGGCCGGACGCCAGCACCACCGCCAGGGTCGGGATCAGCAGCAACAGCAGCGCCGGCGACAGCGCGCCCGCGCCTCGATGGGCCAGCAGCACGCCGCCCGCCATGCCGCCGCCGGCAATGGCCAGGTTCCAGCCGGTGACCAGCATCGCCTGGGCGACGTCGGTGGCGGGGCCGGCGGCGTGGCTGAGCGCAGTCTGGAACAGCGTGGGCGAGCCGCCGAAGGCCAGGCCCCACACGGCCACTGCGGCGTACACCACGGGCGCCGCCGTCGACAGGCTGAGCATGGCGGCGGACAGCGCGAACAGCAGCACGCTGGCAATCGTCAGCAGGCGCAGATGGCGGTCGATCAGCAGGCCCACGATCCAGATTCCGGCCAGCGACGCCAGGCCGAACACCAGCAGCACCAGGTCGGTGCGCTGGCCCATGCCTGCCGTGGCCAGGAACGGCGCGATATACGTGTACAGGATGTTGTGCGCCAGGACGAACGCCAATACCACGAACAGGATCGCCCGCACGCCGGGCACCTGGAACACGCGCGCCAGCGACAGCGTCTGTCCCGGCGCCTGGCCCGGCACGTCGGGCAGCTGCACGCGGGCCCAGGCGATCAGCGCCACGGCCAGGACGGTGATCGCGCCAAAGCACAGGCGCCAGCCGATCAGGTTGCCCAGCAGGGTGCCGGCCGGCACTCCCAGCGACAGCGCCAGCGGCGTGCCCACCATGGCAATGGCGATCGCCTGGCCGCGGCGGCCGGGCGGGGCAATGCGCGCCGCATACCCGGCCACCAGCGCCCACAGCATGCCGGCCGACACGCCGGCCAGGAAGCGCGCCGCCATGATGAGCGTGAAATTCGACGCCAGGCAGGTGACGGTATTGGCGACGGCAAAGCCGGCAATCGCGGCCAGCAGCAACGGCCGCTTGCGCAGGCGCTGGGTGAGGGCGGTGAGCGGTATCGCCGCCAGCAGCGAACCGACCGCGTACATGGTGACCAGCTGTCCCACCAGCGCTTCGGACACGGCCAGGCTGTGCGCCATCTGCGGCAGCAGGCCGGCCGGCAGCGCTTCGGTCAGGATGGTGATGAACGCGGCGGCGGCCAGGGCCAGCAGGGCGGCCAGCGGCATGCGGTCGGCAGGAGGGGCAGCGTGGCCCGGGGCGGTGGAGCTGTGCAAGGCAATTCCTTCAAGGTGATTGACAGGCAGTCACGATAAAGGCTGACGGTTTGCCGATAAAGTGGGGTAGAGTTCCGCTCACTCGGGACAATGGTGTCCGCAATGGGGGCGTGCTTGGACAGTTTGAATGGCTTTGCGGTGTTCGTGCAGGTGGCGGAAACCCGCAGTTTCGTGGCAGCCGGCCGGCTGCTGGGCGTGTCGGCGTCCGCCGTCGGCAAAAGCATCGCCCGGCTCGAAAGCCGGGTGGGAGTGCGCCTGTTTCACCGCAGCACGCGCAGCGTGACGCTCACGCCCGAGGGCGCGCTGTTCCTGGAGCGCAGCCGCCGCATCCTGGCCGAGATCGAAGCGGCCGGCCAGGAACTGTCGCAGGCGCGGGTGGCGCCGCAAGGGCGACTGCGGATCAGCTTGCCAATGGTGGGCGCGTTGTTCCTGCCCATCCTGAGCGACTTCATGCGCGAGTATCCGGCCATTGCGCTGGACCTCGATTTCACGGAGCAGATGGTCGATGTGATCGAAGACGGTTTCGACGCCGTCATTCGCACCGGTGCGCCCAGCGATTCGCGGCTGGCCGCGCGCACGCTGGGCACGTTCGGCTTTTCCGTGGTGGCGTCACCCGACTACCTGGCGCGGCACGGCACGCCATTGACGCCCGACGATTTACGCCGGCACACCTGCCTGCATTACCGCTATGCCCATAGTGGCAAGCTGGAGCAGTGGGCGCTGCGGCGCGGACCCGACGACCCGGAATTGCAACTGCCGATCTCGATGATCTGCAATACCATCGAGACGCGCGTGTGCTTTGCCGAGCGCGGCCGTGGAATTGCCTTCCTGCCAGAGTTTGCAGTCCAGGACGCGCTGGCGTCCGGCGCGCTGGTCAGCGTGCTGGACGACCATGTCGACCAGCGCCGCGCGTTTTACCTGCTGTGGCCTGCAAGCAAGCACCCGTCGCCCAAGGTGCGCGCCCTGATCGATCATCTATGCCAGGCGCTGTCCCATATGACGCTTGCCAGTGCGGGATAAGCTGCTGCTTATTTGCCTTCGGCGCAGCACTTCTTGGACTTCTTGCCGCTGCCGCAAGGGCAGGGATCGTTGCGGCCCACCTTGGCGGCCTTCGCCCCCTTGTCGGCCGGGGCCGGATGCCAGTGGGCGTTGATGGCAATGACGGCTGGCGTCATGCCCGCTTCCCAGTCGTCGCCTGCGCGCGCGAACGGCGCCAGCAGGGCGGGCTGGGTGGCGCGCAGCTGGTCCCAGGCGGCAGCGTCCAGTTGCATGCCCGCCTCGAAGCCGGCGGTCCACGCTTCGGCAGTCCAGGCGC
The DNA here is from genome assembly GCA_040508835.1 of Duganella sp. GTDB lineage: Bacteria > Pseudomonadota > Gammaproteobacteria > Burkholderiales > Burkholderiaceae_D > Rugamonas. The sequence goes on from JBEVMD010000506.1 coordinate 10,609, forward strand.
CGCCGCATTCGTAGATCGGCTCGAAGCTGGCCGGATCTTTTTGCATCCAGGTGCGCATGTAGGCGTGGTGACGCAGTAGCAGGGCCGTGGCGGCTTTTGCATCCGCGCTGTCAGCCGCGGCGCCGCCCCATACCAGCGGCAGCCACGCGTGCTGGTCGATCGGGGTCGGTCCGATCGCGATGGCCGTGAGCAGGCCCTCCAGTCCCGCCACGTCCATGGCTTGCGGGCCGCTGGCGGCCAGCAGGTCGTCGAGTTGATCGTATTCGTCGTCGTTGAGCGGGGCATTGGACATGGCGGTAGGGTCACAGGCTGAAAGGAAGCCGCCATTCTACCTGCTGCGGCCTGCCACTTCGTCCCGACACCGGGCACGGGGATCCGGGTTGGCCATGCATTTTTACAACAGCAAATTGCAGAAGGGTAATAATTAATGCTCGCAGCACGCCGAGGGTGTGCTGGCGCACGATGAAAACCGGCGTCGTGGTTGAGAATTGCATGACGCGTAAGTTTGCGCCGCCATGCAGAGGAGATGCAGCCATGACCAACGAAACCATCAGCGCCACCGTGCCATCGCGCGCGCACACCACGCCCGACCCGGACGTGCCGCCACCGCCACCGGAAAAAGATCCGCCGCCGGACAACACGCCGCTGCCGGAAGAGGCGCCGATCGAAGAACCGACGCCCAAGCAGCCACCGATGAAGGTGTAAGGCGTTACGGTTTGGGGGGCGGGACGTCGCGGCCGGTATTGTCCGGCAGCGGCGGAATGCTCTTGATCTGCTCTTCGGTTTCTTTTTCGCCCGGCGATTTTTCACCGCTGCCGATGTCGGCTTCCTGGGTCAGGTGGCTGCCGTCGCGTGCCGGGTCCGGCGTGGTGGTGGTGTTCAGGTTTTCAGCTTGTGCCATGGTCTACTCCGTTGAATGTGTCGCCACAGCCTATCACTTCCCTCACGCGGCCGTCGCACGGTCCTGACGGAATACAAACATGATAGAAAGTGTGACAGTTGTTGCTCGTGGGTTACATATTTTCATATTTCTTGGGTAGGTCACACTGCGGTCATCGAAGTGTTTCTATAATTTAGTCAGGTCATCGTTTTTCACAACGGAGAGCATCATGGGCAATTCCTTACACAACAAAATCTACCTCGGCCGCCGCAGTGTCGTCCTGGGCACCCGCCGCGTGCAGGCGCTGCTGTGCGTAGCGGCATTTGCCAGCATCGGCGCGGTCTGGCTGCTGATCCGCGCGCTGTAATTGCAGACCGCGATTGCCGTTGCAGGCGTGAACGACCGGCAGCTTGTCTTGCCGTCGTGGCGCCGTGCGCGTACCATGGGGGCCGCAGTGGTCTCTTATGGAAAAAATGGCAATGAAGAACGAGAAATTAACGCAGGACGAGTACAACGCGCTCGATGAAATCAAGCACGGTCCGAAAACCGAGCGCTACAGCGCTTGCGTCGGCCGCAATACCAAGCGCCTGGCCGGCCTCAAGTTGTTCAGCGTGGCCCGCAACGGCCGCATCGCGCTCACCGACAAGGGCGAGCAGACGCTGTTCCTGCGCCGCTGTATCCTGACGCTGCGCGCGCTCGTTGCCGACGCCGCCAGCCCGGTCGATGCCGACGTGGCCATGTTCCTCGGCAAAAAATCCCATATCGTGCCGCGCGCCGAAGGCGGCTTCCAGATTACCGACAAGGGCCGCGAATCGCTGGCCGACATCGAACTGCAAGGCTTGTAACGACCGACCGTCACTGACAACGCTCCGCTGGAGCGTTTTTTTTGTTGTATCGTAGAATCCCTCGGCAACAGACAGGCAGGCCCCCGTGAAACGACTCGATACGGTGCAAAAGTTCAGGAAGCTGTTCGGCGTGCTGGTAGCGGCCGTGGCAGTCATTGTCCTGATCATTTTGCTCGGTCTGGTTCACGTGCTGAACCAGAGCCGGCTGCGCTACTACGCTGCCGCAGCGGAAACCTCGCGCAACCTGGCCATCACGCTGGAAGGTTTTCTGCAAGCCCATTTCACCGAGGTGGACCTGGCCATGCGCCGCGCCAACGCCGAGTTTGGCGCCATGCATGCGGCCAACAATTATTCGGACGCCGCGTTCAGCGCTTTTCTGCGCACCCTCAAGGAGCGCGTGCCGCAGGCCCAGGCCGTGCGCGGTTCCGATGCGTCCGGGCGCGTGATTTACGGCGAGGGCGTCGATACGGCCCAGCCACAGGACCTGGGCATCCGCGAATTTTTCGAACGCGTCAAAACCTCCCGCACGCTGGTGTTCGGGGTGCCGGTCAAGTCGCGCATCAGCGGCCAGTGGGTGCTGCCGCTGGTGTATCCGCTGACGCTGCCCGATGGCAGCTTCGGCGGCACCGGCTATGTCACCATCAACACCGCCGTGCTCGATGAATCGTTTGCCGCGCTCAAGATCGGCGCCCACGGCTCCATCGTGCTGCTCGACGCGCAAAAACGCGTGCTGCACCGCTATCCGCAAATCGGCGACATGCAGATCGGCAGCGAGATCCAGGTCAACCCGGTGACCCAGTCCATCCTCGACGGCGTCAGCCGGCGCGGCACGTACACCGTGCGCAGCCCGCGCGACGGCCTGGAACGCACGCTCAGCGTGGAAAAAGTGGGCGACTACCCGGTGCACGTGGTGGTCGGCCTGGCCAGCCAGGATTTTCTGGCGCCGTGGTATCACAAGGAACTGCGCAACGCCGGCATTTTTGCCGTCGTGTTGTTGCTGATGGCCGGGGCGCTGTTGATGAGCGTGCGTGTCGGTTTGCGCAAGCAGTTCCAGTCCCTGCTGCAGCTGGTGGAAACCGACCACGCGCTGCAGCAGTCGCTGGCGCGCCTGACCGCGTCCGATGCGCGCTGGCGCTCGCTCACCGAGGGCCTGCCGCAGATGGTGTGGACCGCGCGCCCGGACTTGCGCGTCGATTTCCTCAGCCATCACTGGGAGGAATTCAGCGGCATGCCCGCCATAGAAATGATGGGCGACGGTAACTGGTCGCAGGTGATCCATCCGCAAGACATGGCGGCCCTCTCGGCCGAATGGCAGCGCGCCACCGCCGAGGGCCGCGAGTTCCGCTGCGACGCCCGCCTGCGCCGCCACGACGGCGTGTGGCGCGTGTTCGACCACCATGCGCTGGCCCAGCGCGACGCCGATGGCGCCCTGGTGAGCTGGGTGGGCAGCAGCACCGACCGTACCGAGGCGCGCGCCGTGCATGCGGCGCTGCTGCAGGCCAAGGAGGAAGCGCTCAAGGCCGGCCGCGCCAAGACCGAATTCGTGGCCAACATGAGCCACGAGATCCGCTCGCCGATGAACGCCGTGCTGGGCATGCTGCAATTGCTGCAGCAGACGGGCATGAACGAACGCCAGCAGGATTACGTGGCCAAGGCCGAAGCGGCCGCGCGCGCGCTGCTCGGGCTGCTGAACGACATCCTCGATTTCTCCAAGGTGGAAGCGGGCAAGCTGGCGCTCGATCCGCATCCGTTCCGGCTCGACAAACTGTGGCGCGACCTGGCCGTGATCCTGTCGGCCAACGTGGGGCCGCGCCAGATCGAAGTGCTGTTCCGCATCGATCCGGCGCTGCCCGACGTGATCGTGGGCGACGACCTGCGCCTGCAGCAGATCCTGCTCAACCTGGCCGGCAACGCCATCAAGTTCACCGAGCGCGGCGAGGTGGTGGTGGCGGCGCGCCAGGTCGTTCGCAGCAACGCCGGCGACGGCCGGCTGGCGATCAATTTTTCCATCCGCGACACGGGCATCGGCATCTCGGACGAGCAGCGGCGCCGCATCTTCGACGGCTTTTCGCAGGCCGAGGCATCCACCGCGCGGCGCTACGGCGGCACCGGCCTGGGCCTGGCCATCAGCCAGCGGCTGGTGGGGCTGATGGGCGGCAAGCTGGGCGTCGAAAGCGAACCGGGGCAGGGCAGCGTGTTCGACTTCACCATCGACTTTGCCACCCAGGCCGCGCCGGCCGGGCCGGATCACGCCATGCGCGACCTGGCCTGCCTGGTGGTGGACGACAACCCCACGGCGCGCATGGTGCTGGGCGAAATGGCGACCTCGTTCGGCTGGCGCGTGGACACCGCGTCCGGCGGCGAGGAAGCGCTGGCGCTGGTGGCCGACCGCATCGCCCGCCAGCGCGCCTACGACGTGGTGTTCATCGACTGGCGCATGCCGGGGCTCGACGGCTGGGAAACCAGTTGCCGCATCCGCCAGCTGCCGGCGGGCGGCAAGCTGCCGCTGATCGTGATGGTCACCGCGCACGACCGCGAGATGCTGGCGCAGCGCCAGCAGCAGCTGTCGACCGTGCTCGACGGCTTCGTGGTCAAGCCGGTGACGGCCTCCATGCTGTACGACGCGGTGGCCGATGCGCGCCTGGAGGGACGCGCGCCTGCCGCTGCCGTGCCTGCCCCGGCAGGCGCGCGGCTGCGCGGCGTGCGCCTGCTGCTGGTGGACGACAATCCCGCCAACCAGCAGGTGGCCAGCGAACTGCTGGGCAACGACGGCGCGCGGGTGCAGGTGGCCAGCTCCGGCCTCCTGGCGATCCAGGCGCTGGCCGACCACGCGCCGCTGCCCGACCTGATCCTGATGGATATCCAGATGCCCGACATGGACGGTTATGAAACCACGCAGGCGATCCTGCGCCAGCTGGGCGACGCCGCGCCGCCCATCGTGGCCATGACTGCCAACGCCATGGCTGCCGACCGCACCGCCGCCCTCAACGCCGGCATGGTCGACCACATCGGCAAGCCGTTCGACCTGGCGCAGCTGATCGACGTGATCCTGCGCCACGTGGACGGCGCCGCAGCCCAGCCCGGCGATGTGGCGGCCGGACCGGCCGCTATTGCCGCTATCGCCCCCATCGCCCCTATCGCGGCTATTGCCCCCATCGCGCCGATTACCCCTATTGCCTCCATTACACCTACTGCCGCCATGGACGCCATGCCCGTTACCGCCATCGATGACGCCGCGCCCGCGCCGGCAGATGCCAGCGCGCCCGCCGCGCTGCCTGGTCCCGGCATCGACGAGCAGGCCGCCCTCAAGCGCATGGGCGGCATGACGTCGATCTACCTGATGGCGTTGCGCAGTTTCGAAGTGGAAGTGGTCAGGCTGGCGCAGCAGATCGACGCCGCCCGTGCCAGCCATGACGCCGCGGCGGTGCTCACGCCGCTGCACACCCTGAAAGGACTGGCCGGCACCATCGGCGCCGAGCGCCTGCAGGAGCTGGCGCGGCGGGCGGAAGCGGGATTCAGGCAGGGGCCGGACGGCGCCGCATGGGCGCTGCTGGCGCCGGTCGACGAGGCCATGTTGCAGAGCGGCGCCGACGTCGCCGCGCTGGTCGCCAGACTGGCGCCCGGCAAGTCCGCGTCCTGACTGCCGCGGGCGGGCAGCCTGCGCCGGACGCGCGTGTTACTTGCTGGCAGGCAGGGGCTGGAAGCCGTCGGCCGTGATGTCCAGCTCGGTGACGTCGCCGTATGCCCTGGCGACGTCGCGCAGGTCGTCGGCTTTGCCGATCAACACCGTCTGCAGGTTGTTGCGCGGGAAGTGTTTATCGACCAGCGCCCTGGCGCGCTGCGGCGTCAGGCTGTCCACGTCGCGCGTGAAGTTGTCGATCTGCTCGCGGCCCACGTTGGACGCGTACATCTCACCCAGCAGACCGGCCAGCTGTTCGCCCGTTTCGTAGCGCGGCGGGAACTGGCCCTTGACGTAGGCCTTGGCCGAATCGAGCGTCGCCTGGTCGATGCCCTGGTCCCACAGGCGCTGGTAGGTCTTGTGCGCGAGCGCCAGCGCATCCCTGGTTTTGGCCGACGCCGTAAAGCTGGACATGGCAAACGTACCCGTCTGCGACAGCGTGCCGAACTGGCTGCTGGCGCCGTACGTCAGGCCCGAGTTGACGCGCAGCTCGTCGTTGAGCCACGACGTGAAGCGGCCGCCCACGATGGTGTTGAGCACCTGCAGCGGCACGTAGTCGGGATCGTTGCGGGCGATGCCCTGGCCGCCGATGACGAACGTGGTTTCGATGGCATCGGCCTTGTTCACCAGCCACACGCGCGATTTGTCGGCCTGCACTTTGCCGTTGTCCTGCTGCGCGGGCGCAGGGCCGCTGGCCTGCCACGCGCCGAACAGCGACGCGAGCTGGCGGCGCATCTCGTCCTTCTGAAAATCGCCCACCACGATCAGGGCGGCGTTGTCGGGCCGGTAGTACTGGCGGTAGTAGCGCTGCACGTCGGTTTGCTTGAGGGCGGCCACGCTGGCCACCGTGCCGCTGGCGGGAATCGCATACGGCGAATTGCCGAACAACATGGCGCGATAATAGGCGCCGACCACGTTGCGCGGCGCTTCCTTCGCCTGCTTCAGGCCGCTGACCTTGCGCTCGCGCAGCTTGGCCAGTTCCGCCTCGTCGAACGACGGCTGCTGGACGATCTCGGCAAACAGCGGCAGCAGCGCCGCGGCGTCGGCGCGGGCAAAGTTGGCTTGCACCGTGCTCGATTCGGCGCCGGCGCCGCCGGCCAGCCGGGCGCCCCGGAAATCGAACGCCTGGTCGATCGCCTGCTTGTTGTGGGCGCGCGTGCCCAGTAGCAGCGCGTCGCCGGTGAGGTTGGACAGGCCCGGCTGCGCGGCGTCGTTGACGGCGCCCGCCTTGACCACAGCGCGCACCGAGATCAGCGGCACTTCGTGGCGCTCCATCAGGTACACGGTCAGGCCGTTGGGCAGCTTGACCGTGTCGAACGCGGGCAGGCGGAATTCGGCGGCCATGGCGGGTGCGACGGCCGATGCCGCAGCGCTGGCGGCCACGGCGAGCATGGCAATAACAGGTGGTTTCATGCGATCAGTCCTCCTTCGCAGCCAGCACGCCAACGGTGCGCTGCGATTTTTTCAGGTATTTGGCGGCCACGGCCTGGATGTCGGCCGGGGTCAGCTTGGCGTACGCGGCGGGCGCGTCGAACATTTTCCGGAAGTCGCCAAAGAACACCTCGTAGTTGCCCAGCTGCTGGGCGCGGCCATTGATGGTTTCCTGCTCGCGGTACAGGTTGACCAGCTTCTGGTTCTTGACCTTGTCGAGTTCCTCGGCCGTGACGCCGTGCCGGGCCACGTTATCGAGCTCGGCCAGCAACGCTTTTTCCAGCGTGGCCGGATCGACCTTGGCGGCCGCCACGGCGGACACGTACAGCAGGCCCGGATCGAAGCCTTCGGCCGCGCTGGCCGCCACCTGCGTGGCCAGCTGCTGCTCTACCAGCGCCTTGTACAGGCGCGAGGTCTTGCCGTCGGCCAGCACGCTTTGCAGCACTTCCAGCGCGTAATAGTCAGGACTGCCGGCGGCCGGGATTTTATAGGCGACCGTCAGATTCGGCGACGTGGCCGATTCCTTGGTCACGAACACGCGGCGCTCGCCCGTCTGCGGCGGCTCCACCGTGCGCACGGGCGGCGGCGCGGCGCCTTTTGGAATCTTGCCGAAGTAGCGCGTGGCCAGTTGTTTCACGTCGTCCACCTTGACGTCGCCCACGATCACGGCCACCGCGTTATTGGGCGCGTAATAGGTCTTGAAATAATGTTCGAGGTCTTGCTGGGTCCATGCCTTGATGTCGGACTCGTGGCCGATCACGGGCCAGGAATACGGGTGCGCCAAAAACGCTACGCCGTTGATGGCTTCATGCAGCGCGCGGACATTCGAATTTTCCAGGCCCGTGCTGCGCTCGGACAGCACCACGCCGCGCTCGCTCGCCACCATCTTCGGGTCGATGTTCAGGTGGGCGATGCGGTCGCTCTCGAGCGTAAAAATGGTTTCCAGCGACGTGGCGGGAAACCAGTCCTGGTACACAGTCAGGTCGTTGCTGGTGTAGGCGTTGTTGGAGCCGCCCTTGGCTTCCATGGTGCGGTCGAACACTTTGGGGCCGAAGTTTTTCGAGCCGTTGAACATCATGTGTTCGAAAAAGTGCGACAGTCCCGTGATGCCGGGCGCTTCGTTACGCGAGCCAACTTTCCAGAACGTGTACATATTGGCGTTGGGGATGGTGTGCGATTCGAGCACGATGAACTTCATGCCGTTGGCCAGGGTGAAGGTCTGTACCTGGTCCGCCGTGACGGCCTGCGCGGTGGCGGCCAGGCCCAGCAGGAAGCCGGCGGCCAGCACTTTCCCCAAAACTTTTAATTTCATAAGCGCTCCTTGGTTGAAGCGTAAAGCATACTTGAGTTGCCTGTATTGTCGATAACTATTTGCGGATGGCAAGCTTAGCGGATAGCATGACGATAATCATAGACGAGGAGCTGTACATGGAAAAACCAACGGTCTTGGTCGCTCACGAGCTGAGCATGACTGTACTGATGACGCCCGACATGGCCAATTTTTCCGGCAATGTCCACGGCGGCACCATTTTAAAATATCTCGACAGCGTGGCGTACGCGTGCGCCAGCCGCTATTCGGGCAGCTACGTGGTGACCTTGTCGGTGGACCAGGTGATGTTCCTGCAGCCGATCCACGTGGGCGAGCTGGTGACGTTCCTGGCGTCGATCAACTACACCGGCAACACGTCGATGGAGGTGGGCATCCGCGTGGTGACGGAAAACATCCAGAAGCGCCTGGTGCGCCACGCCAACAGCTGCTACTTCACCATGGTCGCGGTCGACGAACACCGCAAGCCGCTGCCGGTGCCCAAGCTGGTGCTGGAAACGGAAGAGCAGAAGCAGCGCTGGCACCAGGCCCAGCGCCGCAAGGAAGCGCGCCAGATGGTGCACGGCACGCGCAAGGGGTAGCACGAAGAATACGGGCCTTGGAACCGGCGGCACCGGGGTCGGACCTTCCGGGTCCGACTCCGGCTGTGCGGGTTGGAAAGATGCCCGCTATTTCTTCGGCCCCCGCGTCAGGAACACCAGCGCGGCCGCCACCAGCGATGCGGCGGCCAGGCCGTACAGGCCGCCCTGGATCGAGCCGGTTTTCTGTTCCAGGTAGCCGAAAGTGGCGGGGGCCACAAAACCGCCCAGGTTGCCCAGCGAGTTGATCAGGGCAATCACGGCCGCCGCGATGCGGGCGTCCAGGTACGCTTGCGGAATCGGCCAGAACAGCGCGGACGCCGCCTTGAAGCCGATGCCGGCAAAGCAGATCGCCACGAATGCAAACACAGGCCCGGCCACGGTGGACATGAACATGCCGGTGGCCGCGATCACCAGCGCAATGGCCACCCACATCTGCTGGCGCTTGAAGCGCGCCGCCAGCGAGGCGAACATATACATGGCCGCAATCGAGATGATCCACGGGATCGAGTTGAACATGCCGATCTGGAAGTCGGTGTAGTCGCCCATCTTCTTGATGATGCTGGGCAGCCAGAAGGTGGCGCCGTAAATGGTGAGCTGGATCGCAAAGTAGATAAAGCAGAACAGGGCGATGCGGCTGTCGCGCAGCAGCGAGAACATGCTCACGTGGCCCTTGCCGGCATTGGCTTTTTCGCGCGCTTGCTGCTCGGCGGCGATGACGGCCACCAGTTCGTTACGTTCGGCATCGGTCAGCCATTTCGCATCGCCCGGTTTCGAGTCGAGGAAGAACCACACCACAAAGCACAGCAGGATCGACGCCACGCCTTCGATGATGAACATCCATTGCCAGCCGTGCAGTCCGCCGCCTTCGACCTGCAGCAGCGCCCCCGACAGCGGTCCCGACACCACCGACGCCAGCGCCGAGCCGCTGAGGAAAATCGCCATCGCCTTGCCGCGTTCGGCATTGGGCAGCCACTGCGTGAAGTAATAGACCACGCCCGGGAAGAAGCCGGCCTCGGCTACACCCAGCAAAAAACGCATCGCGTAAAACGACGTCTCGCCCTGCACGAACGCCATGCCGGTGGCCACGATGCCCCAGGTGGCCATGATGCGCGTGAGCCAGGCCTTGGCGCCAAAGCGCTGCTGCAGGATATTCGATGGCACTTCGAACAGCGCATACGCCAGGAAGAAAATCCCGGCGCCAAAGCCGAACGCGGCCGCGCCGATGCCCAGGTCCGCCTCCAGGTGGGAACGCACGAAGCCGATGTTGACGCGGTCGATGTAGTTGGCAATGAACATCACCACAAACAGCGGCAGAATGCGCCACTTGATCTTGCTGACGGCGCCAGCCAGCACGCTCGATGGCGCGCTGCCGGCCGCAGCCGTGGGTAGGACTGTACTCATGGGGTCTCCTCTATCTCGCTCAGGCGATCAGCGCACCAGGCAGGGTTTTTTATTGTCGAATTTCCAGCCGGGGATCAGGTATTGCATGGCGATGCCGTCGTCGCGCGCGCCCAGGCCTTTTTGCAGGTAGAGCTGGTAGCCCGCTTCCACCGCGTCCAGGTCCAGCTCCACGCCCAGGCCCGGCGTGGCCGGCACCTGCACCTTGCCGCCGGCGATCTGGAACGGGTTGCGCGTCAGGTGCTGGCCGTCCTGCCAGATCCAGTGGGTGTCGATGGCGGTGATCTTGCCCGGCGCGGCGGCCGCCACGTGGGTGAACATGGCCAGTGAAATATCGAAATGGTTGTTCGAATGCGACCCCCAGGTCAGGCCCCATTCGTGGCACAGCTGCGCCACCCGCACCGAGCCCTGCATGGTCCAGAAGTGCGGGTCGGCCAGCGGGATGTCGACCGATTGCAGCTGCACCGCGTGCTGCAGCTCGCGCCAGTCGGTGGCCACCATGTTGGTGGCGGTAAGCAGGCCGGTGGCGCGGCGGAATTCGGCCATCACTTCGCGGCCCGAGTAGCCGCTCTCGGCGCCGCACGGGTCTTCGGCGTAGGCCAGCACGTCGCGCTGGTCGCGGCACAGGCGGATCGCGTCCTGCAGCAGCCAGCCGCCGTTGGGGTCGAGCGTGATGCGCGCCTGCGGAAAGCGTTCGTGCAGCGCCGTGACGGCAGCGATCTCTTCCTCGCCGCGCAGCACGCCGCCCTTGAGCTTGAAGTCCTGGAAGCCGTAGCGGTCGTACGCGGCTTCGGCCAGGCGCACTATGGCCTCGGGCGTGAGCGCCTTTTGGTGGCGCAGGCGCAGCCAGGCGTCGTCCGCATCCGGGTCGGCGGCGTAGGGCAGGTTGGTATCGTTGCGGTCGCCGATGTAGAACAGGTAGCCGAGCATTTCCACCTCGGTACGCTGCTGGCCGTCGCCAAGCAGGGCGGCCACGGGCACGCCCAGGTGCTGGCCGAGCAGGTCGAGCAGCGACGCTTCCAGCGCGGTGATGGCGTGGATGGCAATGCGCAGGTCGAACGTTTGCAGGCCGCGCCCGCCCGCGTCGCGGTCCTTGAAGGCGGTGCGGGCGGCGTTGAGGATGGCGTGGTAGTCGCCCACGGTGTTGCCCAGGACTAGCGCCTTGGCGTCTTCCAGGGTCTGGCGGATCGCTTCGCCGCCGGGCACTTCGCCGACGCCGGTGCGGCCGGCGCTGTCGGTCAGGATCACGATGTTGCGGGTGAAATAGGGGCCGTGGGCGCCGCTCAGGTTGAGCAGCATGCTGTCGCGGCCGGCGACGGGCACCACGCGCATGGCGGTGATGCGGGGCGTGTCCTGGGGGTTCGATGGGGTCATGCGATCTCCGTTCTGTCATAAAATGATTGCGCTGTCATTTCATGCTAATCATTTTCAATTCGAAGATCAACTAAAATATTAGCGTGGAATGATTGAAAATGATGTGCTACAGGTATAATTGGCCGATGAATAGCAAAAAAGATCAAGCCGGCCCAGCCGACCAGCCCCATCCTTCTGCTCACGCCAGCCAGGCGGACGACGGCGCGCTGCGCGTGCTGCGCGTGCTGCGCACGTCCGGCGCCGACGTGGCCGTCAGCAGCGCTACCCTGATCGACGTGGCGCGGGTGGCCGGCGTGTCGCCGATCACCGTGTCGCGCGCCATCAACCAGCCGCACCTGGTGCGGCCCCATACGCTGGCCCGGGTGCAGCAAGCGGTGCAGCAGACCGGTTATGTGAAAAACATGATGGCCGGCGCGCTGGCGTCCAACCGCAGCAAGCTGGTGTCGCTGGTGATCCCCAGCATCGCCACGCCGATCTTTGCCGAAATGGTGGAGGCGGTCACCGATACGCTGACCCAGGCCGGCTATCAGGTGCTGCTGGGACTGTCGCGCTATGAGGCGTGGCGCGAGGAGGTGCTGGTGGAAACCATCCTCAGCCGGCGTCCGGACGGCATCATCGTCACCGGCACCCTGCACACCGACAATACGCGGCGCCGCCTGCAGCAGGCCGGCGTGCCGGTGGTGGAGGCGTGGGACATGTCGCCGTCGCCGATCGACATGGTGGTCGGGTTTTCGCACGAGCAGGTCGGGCACGCGACAGCGCGGCACCTGCTCGAGCGCGGCTACCGGCGCATCGGCATCCTGGCCGTGAACGACCCGCGCGGCGCGCGCCGCAACCAGGGGCTGCAGGCGGAACTGGCGCGTCACGGCCTGGCGGTGGCGGCGGTGCAGCTGATGCCGCTGCCCACCACCTTGCAGCTGGGACGCGAAGGCCTGGCGCAGCTGCTGGCCCAGGCGCCCGATCTCGATGCCGTCGTGTGCAGTTCGGACACCCTGGCGCACGGCGTGCTGACCGAAGCCGTCAGCCGCGGCGTGAACGTGCCGGAGCAGGTGGCGGTGATCGGCTTCGGCGACCTCAATTTTGCCGCCCACACGCATCCGCCGTTGTCGACCATCCGCGTGGACGGCCGCCATATCGGCACCGTGGCGGCGCAGTCGCTGCTGGACCGCCTGAGCGGCCGCGAGCCGGCTGCCGGGCGCGTGATCGATACCGGCTTCGAGCTGGTGCAGCGCGCCAGCACCTGAGGGCGCCGGGCGGACCGCTGCGCCGCCTCCAGGCTCACCGCCCGCCGCGCCGTCCTCCGCGCCGTTCTCCTCGCGCGCGCGGGGCGCGACGGACCGTGTGCGGACCGGTCAGCGCGCACGCCACTGCAAGCCCAGGACCACCCGCCACGCCAGCAGCCAGTTCAGCCACGGCAACGCCAGCCCGTGGGTGCGCGCCACCTTCTGCTGCATTGCCAGCGCCGGCGATGCCTGCGCGCCGTGGACGGCAAACACGATGCGGTTATTGCCCGCGATCCCACGGAACGAGCACAGCCGCCCCTGGAACGCCTGCCGCAGGCGCTGCAGCATGGCGCCATACAGCGGGTCGTAGCTGAAGATATTGGTCGCCAGTACGCCGCCGGGGCGCAGCGCCCGGCGGCAATCGGCATAGAAGGCGGCGCTGCCCAGCGCGGGCGGCAGGCCCTGTTCGTCGAAACCGTCGACCAGCAGCACGTCCGCGCTGCCGCGCAGCCGGGCCATGTAGGCGACCGCGTCGGCCTCGACGATGCGAAAGCGCGCATCGTCGCGCGGGACGGCAAACTGGTCGCGCAGGGCGATCACGTCGGCGCGCAATTCCAGCACCGTGATGCGCGCGTGCGGCAGGTAGCGGTAGCAGAACTTGGCCAGCGAGCCCCCGCCCAGGCCCACCATCACGATGTGCTCGGGCTGGGGCTGAAACAGGGTAAAGCACATCATGGCGCGGCAGTAGCTGAGCACCAGGTCGTCCGGGTGCGAGATCCGCATTTCGCTTTGCACCATGCCCGGGCGGAATTCCAGCACCCGGCGGTTGCCGCGCGTGTGGACCTGGGGACGGGGAGGCGAGGGCTTCAAGGCTGGCGTGGACGGTTGGGCGGGCAGGAGTGACGTCAATTGATAGTAGCATGCGCGAAGAAACGTGGCTTTCATTTACAGACGGAAAAATTCTAGGTAAATTGACGGGGCACCGCCTCGGGCGGCCATCACGGAGATAGACGATGTTTTTAGACCACCCCACGATTACCGCCACCAACAGCTTGACCGAACCCGACCGACTGGAACGCCTGATGCGCGTGTACGGCTACGTGGTGGCGCTGGCCGACCTGTCGGGCAAGCAGACCTTTATTGAAAAAGTCAGCCAGATGCACGACCACAAGGGCACGCTGATCGTGTTCTGGCACGACATGCCGAGCGAGGAAGAAAAAGACCTGTTTGCCAAGGGCTGGGCCAGCAAGATGGGCGACGGCACGGCCAACGTCGAACACGAGGTCTGACCACCGCCGGTCATGGATATCAAAACCCTGGTATTGGCGCTGGCGCTGGGCAACCTGAGCCTGTGCGCGGCGCTGTTCTTTCATGAGCAGGCCGAGCGCGCCAACCCGGAGCGCGGCCATGCCGCGTGGGGCCGCGCACGCCAGTTCCAGGCGGTGGCGTGGGGCTTGCTCTATCTGCGCGGCACGCTGCCCGATTTCCTCACCATCGCGCTGGCCAACGCCTTGCTGCTGACCGGCTTTGCGCTGGACGCGGCCGCGCTGTGGGACCAGGCAGGCCGGCGCATCTGGCGCGGCTACCTGCTGCCGGTATTGACCGTGGCGGTGGCCGCCTTTGTCGGCGCCTGGCTGCTGGACCGGCCCGCGCCCGAGCGGCTGGCCATTTCATCGACGGCCATCGGCTTTTTCGTGCTGGCGGGCGCCGGCGCGCTGGGGCGGCGCTGGTCGGCCGGCACCTTGTTGCGCCGGTACCTGGTGGTGAGCACCGTGGTCCTGGCGCTCGTGGTGGTGGCGCGCGGCGTGCTGACGCTGGCGTTGCCAAACGGCTGGGCCTGGGTCAGTCCCGAGCTGGTGCAGGGGCTGGGCCTGGCGGCGCTGTACCTGATCATGCTGGGCAACAGCTTCGGCTACCTGCTGCTCACGCGCCAGCAGCTGCAAGGCGAACTCGAGCGCCTGGAGGTGATCGATCCGCTGACCGAAACCCTGAACCGGCGCGGCTTCCACCAGGCGCTGGCGCCGTGGATGGCGCTGGCCCGCCGCCCGGGCCAGGCCACGGCGCTGCTGGTCCTCACGCTCGACGATTTCAAGCGCATCAACGACCATTACGGCCACCTCGCTGCCGACATGGTGCTGGTGGACATGGCGGCAGCCTGCAAGCGGCAACTGCGCGACAGCGACACCATGGGCCACCTCGGTGGCGGCGAGTTTGCCATCCAGCTGCCCCGTACCACGCTCGACGAAGCGCTGGTGGTGGCGGAACGGATGCGCAACGCGCTGGCCGCGCAGCCGGTCAAGGCCGAAAAAGCCATCATCAACATGACGGCCAGCCTGGGCGCCACCACCATCCGCGCCGACGACACCACCGTCAGCCTGTTCCAGCGCGCCGACCAGGCGCTGCGCGCGGCCAGGACCGCGGGCGGCAACCAGGTGGCGCAGGCGCTGCGCGCCGATAGCGCGATCGAAGCCTGAAGTGTGTCGCCGCGGTCCGCGCGGCTGACACCGTTGTCATCATGCTGTCACAAGCCGGGCATATCGTGATAGCATTTTCAAAAATCATGTAAATCGTTTAGTTGGATTACCCGGTTTTTTTCCGGTTGTCCGACCAAGCGCCTCCGCGAGCCTTCGTGCCCTTTGCAGAGAAAGGCCAAATAAAAATGTATGCAGCAGTAGATCTGGGTTCCAACAGCTTCCGCCTTCACGTCGGCAAACATGACGGCGATGCAATCCGTGTGCTCAAGAGCGTGCGCGAACCGATCCGCCTGGCCGCAGGCCTGGACGACAAGGGCAACCTGACGCCGGCCGCCATGCAGAACGCGCTGGCCTGCCTGAAAAACTTCCGCGCCGTGCTGGCCGGGTACAAGCTCGATGCGGTGCGCGTGGTGGCCACGTCGGCCATGCGCGTGGCGCGCAACTCCGCCGCCTTCCTGCCCGAGGCGGAGCAGGCCATCGGCTATCCGATCGAAATCATCTCCGGCGAGGAGGAGGGACGCCTGATCTACATGGGCGTGGCCAACGCCGTGGCCTTGCCCGGCGAGCGGCGGCTGGTGATCGACATCGGCGGCGGCTCCACGGAGCTGATACTGGGCCGCGGCCAGGAAATCGAAAAGGTCGAATCGTTCAGCGTGGGAACGGTCAAGCAAAGCCTGTCGTTTTTCGTGGGCGGCCGGGTGGACGCGCCGTCGTTCGAGGCGGCCATCCTGTCGGCCCGCAGCCATTTCGAGGATGCCGCGCCGCCGTACCGGCCGCAGTTCTGGAAGCAGTGCTACGGATCGTCCGGCACCGCGCGCACCATCGCCGACATCATCGTCAAGAACGGTATCGGCAAAGAAGTCAACGCCGAAACCCTGGGCGCGCTCAAACAGCGCTTCATCGAATTCGGCCACGTGAGCAAGATCGACATGCCGGGACTGCGGCCCGACCGCGCCAGCACCATCATCGGCGGCCTGGCGATCCTGATCGGCCTGGTGCGCGAGCTGGGCATCCCCGTAGTGCAGCCGATCGAGGCGGGCCTGCGCATGGGCGTGATGTGGGACCTGCACCTGCGCTCCACCAAGCGCGACCGGCGCGAGCAGTCGGTGCTCACGTGCCTGGAAAAATTTCACGTCGATGCACGCCGCGCCAACCGCGTGGCCGACGATGCGCTGGCGCTGTATGCGCAAACCAAGCCGTCGGGCGAGCAGTACACGCGCCACCTTTACTGGAGCGCGCTGCTGCACGAAGTGGGGCTGGTGGTGTCGCATACCGGCTATCACAAGCACGCCTGCTACCTGATCGAAAACGCCGATCTGCCGGGATTTACCACGCGCGAGCAAAAGCTCATGAGCCGCCTGGTGGTGGCGCACAAGGGCAATTTGCGCAAGGTGTCCGAGATGCTGCAGGAGCCCGACGTGGCCAAGGCAGTGGCGGCGCTGCGGCTGGCGGTGCTGTTCATGCATTCGCGGATCGACATCGATTTCACGCTGATCAAGTTGCGGATGAAAAGCCGTATCGAACTGGAGATCCCGCGCGAGTGGGTGGCCGATCACCCCACGCTGTCGTACTGGCTCGAAAAAGAGCAGGAGCACTGGGACGACGTGGGCGCCGATTTCGTTATCCGCACCGCCGGCTGATACGCGCACTTTTGCGGCGGCGCAAGCAATGTTTTAGTAAATGATATATATTGTTTATATTATTGGATAATTTTGGAGTCAGTATGAATAAAACTGTTAATGGTTTGGCGAATGGCAAAGCGCCTTCAAGCAAAACCACGAAAACCGTCGCTGCAAAGATCGATGTCAAGCCCGCCGCCAAGCCGGTTGTCGTCAAGCCCGCCGTTGCCAAGCCCGCCGCGGCCAAGGCCGTCGATGCCAAGCCTGCTGCCAAGCCGGCCGCGAAGGCCGCTGCCGCCAAGCCGGCTGCAAAAGTCGCTGCTGACAAATCCGCGGTGAAGCCGGCCGTCAAGCGGGCCGCTGAGCCGGCTGCCGCCGCCAAGGCCGCGCCCAAAACCGCCGCCAAGCCAGCGTCGCAGACCGCCGTCAAAGCCGCACCGAAGGCCGCAAGCAAGGCAGCAAGCAAGGCTGCACCGAAAGCCGCCGCCACACCGGCAGGCAAGCCCGCCGTGAAGGCCGCTGCCAAGCCAGCCGCGAAGTCGGCCATGAAGCCAGCCACTAAGCCAGCCACTAAGCCAGCCACGAAGCCAGCCCCCAAGGCAACCACGAGAGCCACCGCCAAAGCCACCGCCAAAGCGCCGGCCGCGGCCAAGGCGCCCGCAGTCGACGGCGCCGACAAGACCCGCAACGAAAAGCTCGTGCGCGACAGCTTTACCATGCCCGAGCAGGAATACGCGGTACTAAGCCAGGTCAAAAAAGCTTGCCTTAAAGCAGGTTTCGAGATCAAGAAAAGCGAGCTGCTGCGCATCGGCGTCGCGCTGATCAGCCAGATCGACATGGCCACCCTGCAGAAAGTGCTGGCCAGCCTGCCGCAGCTGAAAACGGGCCGCCCCAAGAAGAGCTGACGTCAAAACAACACATCGGTGCATGTCACGGAAATGACATTTTGTTGTCATTTCCTTGAAGTATTAAGTGGTTACGCTTGCTTCGTCTCCCTCAGAAAGGATGAAGCATGCAAACCTCGCCGTTACAAGCCAATCTCCGTTCCGCACCTGGCAAGCTCGTTCTGAGCATGGCCAGCACGCCTGCAGAACTGCACGAAGTGCAGCGCCTGCGCTACAAGGTCTTCATCGAAACCATGGGTCTGAGCGCGCTCGCGCGTGACGACGGTCTCGACGTCGACGAATTCGACGCCTACTGCGACCACCTGATCGTCCGCGACGCCGACACCCTCAAGGTGGTGGGCACCTATCGCCTGCTGAGCGCCACGCGCGCCCGCAAGCTCGGTCGCCTGTACTCGGAAGGGGAGTTCGACCTGGGGCGCCTGAACAACCTGCGCGGGCGCATGGTGGAAGCGGGCCGCGCCTGCATCCATCCCGATTATCGCGGCGGCAGCGTGATCATGCTGCTGTGGTCCGGCCTGGCCGATTACATGCGCCGCGAAGGCTGCGACTACCTGATCGGCTGCGCCAGCATCAGCCTGGCCGATGGCGGCCACAATGCGGTGGCCGTGTACCAGCAGCTGATCGGCAAGCACCTGGCGCCCAGCGAATACCGCGTCACGCCGCACCTGCCGTTCCCGTTCTCCAGGCTGGAAGCGGCGCAGAAGCCGCAGGTGCCGGCGCTCCTGAAAGGGTATATGCGCTCGGGTGCGTGGATTTGCGGCGAACCGGCCTGGGATCCGGACTTCGAAAGCGCCGACCTGTTTTTGATGATGCCGCTGGCGAACCTGGACGCGCGCTACGCCCGCCACTACGGCGTGAGCGGTGAACCGCTGGCCGCGTAACCTGCTGCGCGCTCGCGGGTTAAAATACGGCCTTTGATTCACGGGGCCTGTCATGAAGCTCGATAACGAAACAGACCGCAGCGGCGCCCAGGAGCGGCCGGTGGTGCGCCATCGCGGCACCGCGCCCGAGGATGCCGCGCGCACCACCGACCGCGTGGCCGAGGAGCTGCCGGTGGCGCTGGTCTTCAACGGCATTTCGCACGCCGTCATGATGGTCACGCCGCGCGACCTGCAGGCGTTCGCCATGGGCTTTGCACTGACCGAGGGCCTGGTGGGCAAATCGTCGGACGTGTACGACATCGAAGTGGAAGAGCATGCGCGCAGCGTCGAGGTGACGCTTACCATCGCCCAGGAAGACTTCATGCTGCTCAAGCAGCAGCGCCGCTCGATGGCGGGGCGCAGCGGCTGCGGCGTGTGCGGGGTGGAGAGCCTGGAGCTGATCGACATGCAGCCGCCGCGCATCGACGCCGCGCCGCTGCACGATGCCGCGTCGCTGCCGCCGGCGATTGCCCGCGCGGCGGCGGAACTGGGGCAGCACCAGGAACTGATGCGCGCGACCGGTGGCGTGCATGCCGCTGCGTGGTGCGACGCCAGCGGCGCCGTGCTGCGCGTGTGCGAGGACGTGGGCCGCCACAATGCGCTCGACAAATTGATCGGCTACCTGGCCATCGACCGCGTGGACATGACGCAGGGCTTCGTGTTCATGTCCAGCCGCGCCAGTTATGAACTGGTGCGCAAGGCCGCGCGCCTGAACATCCCGATGCTGGCCACCATCTCCGCGCCCAGCACCCTGGCCATCGACATCGCGCTGGAAGCTGGGATCAAACTGGTGAGCTTCTGCCGCAAGGACGCCTGCGTCGAATACACCTAGCTTGCCGGCTGCAGCAGCACCGGTATCGACTTCGACGTGGGCGTGCCCGCGCCGTCGGCGGTGCTGTGCAGCGGCACCAGGGCGTTGGTCTCCGGGTAGTAGGCGCCCAGGCAGCCGCGCGGGATGTCGTACTCCGCCAGCACGAAGCGCTCGGCGCGGCGCGTCACGTCGTCTTCCCACACGCTCAGGATGTCCACCAGCTGGCCGTTGGCCAGTCCTAGCATGGCCAGGTCTTCGCGGTGGATGAACACCACGCGCCGCATGCCGAACACCCCGCGATAGCGGTCGTCCGGTCCGTAGATCGTGGTGTTGTACTGGTCGTGCGAGCGCATGGTCATGAGCGTCATCAGGCGCTCGCCGTGCAGCGCGCGGGCGCGGTGGAGGGGCGTGTCGGTGTCGATTGCATGCGGCACGAATTGCGCCTTGCCGCTAGGCGTGCGCCATTCGCGCTCGCGCGACGCCACCTTCAGATGGAAGCCGCCCGGCTTGGCCACGCGCGCATTGAAGTCGTGGAAATCGTCGAACACCTGCGCCACCAGGTCGCGGATGCGCGCATAGTCGGCGCCCAGCGCCAGCCAGTCCACCTTGCCGCTGCCCAGCGTGGCGTGCGCCATGCGCGCCACGATGGCCGTCTCGGACAGCAGGTTGCTGGATGCCGGCTGGTTCATCCCGTACGACAGGTGCACCATGCTCATCGAGTCTTCCACCGTCACGCCCTGCGGCACGCCGTGTTGCAGGTCGATCTCGGTGCGGCCCAGCGTGGGCAGCAACAGCGCCTCCTTGCCGATCACCAGGTGGCTGCGATTGAGCTTGGTGGCCACGCTCACCGTCAGGTCGCAGGCGCGCAGCGCGTCGAACGTGATCGGCGTGTCCGGCGTGGCCATGGCGAAGTTGCCGCCCATGCCGAAGAAGACTTTTACCCGCCCGTCCAGCATGGCCTGGATGCTTTCGACCACATCGTAGCCGTGCGCGCGCGGCGGCTCGAAGCCGAACACCTGCTGCAGGCGGTCGAGGAAGGCCTGGGTCGGCTTTTCCTCGATGCCCATGGTGCGATCGCCCTGCACGTTGGAGTGGCCGCGCACCGGGCACAGGCCCGCGCCGCGCCGGCCGATATGCCCGCGCATCATCATCAGGTTGGACAGCATCTGGATCGTCTGCACCGCGTGCTTGTGCTGGGTGAGGCCCATGCCCCAGGTGCAGATCACGTTCCTGCCGTGGATGTACACCTCGCTCAGCGCCTCGATTTCCCTGCGCGACACACCCGATTCGGCCACCAGCTGCTGCCACGACTGGGCGCGCAGGTCGGCGGCGAAGGCCTCGAAACCGGCCGTGTGTTCGGCAATGAAGGCGCGGTCGAGCAGGCCCGGTTGGCCGGCGGCCACGCTGTCGTCGTCGCGCTCGAGCAGGCGCTTGGCCAGTGCCTTGATCAGCGCGAAGTCGCCGCCCAGCGTGGGCTGCACGAACAGGGTGCTGATGGTGGTGGCGCCGCCGGTGAGCATTTCCACCGCGTGCGCCGGGCTGGTGAAGCGCTCCAGTCCCCGTTCGCGCAGCGGATTGATGGACACGATCTTGGCGCCGCGCCGCGCACAGTCGCGCAACTCGCCCAGCATGCGCGGGTGGTTGGTGGCGGGGTTCTGGCCGAAGATCAGCAGCGTGTCGGCGTATTCGAAATCCTCGAGCGTGACCGTGCCCTTGCCGATGCCCACGGTGCCGGGCAGGCCGCGGCTGGTGGGCTCGTGGCACATGTTCGAGCAGTCGGGGAAGTTGTTGGTGCCAACCATGCGCACGAACAGCTGGAACAGGAAGGCCGCCTCGTTGCTGGTGCGCCCCGACGTGTAAAACGCCGCCATGTCGGGCGAGGGCAGGGCGTGGAGGTGACGCGCGATCAGCGCGAACGCATCGTCCCACGCGATGGGCAGGTATTTGTCGGTGGCGCGGTCGTAGACCATCGGGTCGGTCAGGCGGCCATGCTGTTCCAGCGCATAGTCCGATTGCGCGAGCAGGTCGGTCACCGTGTGCGCGGCAAACAAGTCGGGGCGGGCGCGCTTGCCGGTCGCTTCCGCCGCGACGGCCTTGACGCCGTTCTCGCAAAATTCGAAGGTGGACGCGTGCTCGCGGTCGGGCCACGCGCAGCCCGGGCAGTCGAAACCGTCCGGCTGGTTCTGGCGCAACAGCATCTTGTAGTCGCCGCCGCTGACCTTTTCGCGGACCAGGTTGATGGCGACCTGTTTCAGCGCTCCCCAGCCGCCGGCGGCGTGCTGATACGGTTCGATCGTGCCTTGCTGTTTCGACTTGCCCATGTGACTGACGATAAAAATACGGATGAGCCCCAGTATAGGGCAGAATTGATGTTTTCATGCGGCAAGGTTTGCGATGGACGACGAAGCGATGGCGGCACTCATGAGCGTGATGGAAACGTTGTGGCGCATGGCGCGCGAACGTCCGGACAAGCCGTGCACGCTGGCCCGGCTCAGCAAACAGGCCGCTCTGCCCATGAGTGCGCTGCGCCGGCAGCTGACGGCGCTGGTCGATGCCGGCTGGGTGGTAGTGCAGCCTGACGAGGGCGCTGTGACCGGGGCGGTTGCCCTGACGAGCTCCGGAACCGCGTTGTGCGGCGCGTTGTTTTCCGCTGATTTTCAGTGATCCAGATGGGCTTGCGCAGCTGACGCAACCCGAGTACACTGCTTGTACCGTTTGGTACAAACCAGGAGAACATCATGACCCGCCCGCCGTTGCCCCCGTTCGACCGAGAGTCCGCCGCACTGAAAGTGCGCATGGCCGAAGATGGCTGGAATACCCGCAATGCCGACAAAGTCGCGCTGGCCTATACCGAGGATTGCCATTGGCGCAACCGCGCGGAATTCGTCACCGGCCGCGCCGACATTGTCGCGCTGCTCCAGCGTAAATGGACGCGCGAACTCGATTACCGCCTGATCAAGGAATTATGGGCGTTCGAGGGCAACCGCATTGCCGTGCGATTTGCCTACGAATACCACGACGACTCGGGGCAGTGGTATCGCGCCTACGGCAACGAGAACTGGGAGTTCGCCGCCGATGGCCTGATGCAGCGGCGCCTGGCCAGCATCAACGAAGCGCCGATTGCCGCCGCCGACCGCAAATTTCACTGGGACGCCAGCGGCCCGCGCCCGCAGAACCATCCGGGCCTGTCCGAGTTGGGATTCTAGTGGCGCGCGCAGTGTCCGGGCGCGACGAGATCGTGGCGCAACTGGCTGAGGTATTCCGCACCTACGGTTTCGAAGGCGCCAGCCTGGCCCGCATCGGCGCCGGCACGGGGCTGGGCAAGGGCAGCATGTATAACTTTTTCCCGGGCGGGAAAGAGGAAATGGCGCAGGCGGTCCTGGCCCATATCGACGCTTGGTTCCGTACCCAGGTCTTCGAACCGCTGCGCACTGCAGCCAACAGCGCCAACAGCGCCGAGGGCGTGGCGCAGATGCTGGACGCGGTGGAGCGCTACTTCCAGTCCGGCCGCAGCGTGTGCCTGGTGGGCGTCTTCGCGCTGGGCCACGAGCGCGACCTGTTTGCCGCGACCATCCGCGAATATTTTACGGAATGGATCGACGCCTTGGCTTTTGCACTAACGCGCGGCAAGCACACGCCGGCCGACGCCAGGGACCTGGCGGAGGACGCTGTGGGGGCCATCCAGGGGGCGCTGGTGCTGGCGCGGGCAGCGGACGATGCCGCGCAGTTCACGCGCGCATTGGCGCGGGTGCGGCAGCGGTTGGGGTGAGGCGCTGGTTGTGTATGGATAATAATGTCTGCTTCATTGAGATCTTTGGCTATGGGTTCATATATCGACAGGCGCTGTTGTGCGGTCCAACGATGCGTTAGCAACTTTTAAGAATCAAGGTATCCATACATTCGGCTTGGCGGTGCCTGCCTTTTTTGCGGTCGGCTGGTGACGCCCCAAAGCAGTCGTTGGCCACCGCGTGTCAATGTCTAAACCTTGGCGGGCCAAATTGCCTCACGAATCTCTGGTTCGTGCTTCGAAAAAACGCTGACGCATGCACCAGAGGTCACGATAATCCACTCACGTTGCTGCTCGGTGTAGCCGAGGCGCACATCCAGGTTCGCCTCACGTCGCCGTTTTTGCGCCAAAGCGAGCGTAGCGTGAGCCTCTTCAATGTTCACGAAGGGACTGGCTATGCCCGACATGTCACCTACAGTGTGCGGAGGAATTCAATTATCCGTGCGCTGACCTGGTCGGCGGCCTCCTGTTGTAACCAGTGCCCAGCGTGCGGAATGATATGAGAACCGCGAAGGTTTGAAGCGAGCTGCGACATATCTGCGATTATCTCCTTCATCCCCGGCATTGCCAAACCGGTGTCGCGCTCTCCGGCCAGATAAAGGGCTGGCACATGTACCTGCATACCTTCGAAAGCTCCTTGCTGCTCCCAATTCATGTCAAGATTGCGGTAGTAGTTCAATCCGCCCTGGAATCCCGATCGTTTGAACGCTTGTACGAACGCGTCCAGGTCTTCGGTGGAGAGCCAATTTGGCAAATGTGCAGGCGCAGGTAACGAGGCAAGGTAGCCATGCCGTTTAGAGACCATGCCAAATGGATTGGGTGAAGTCTCATTGCGTTCGCCGACATCCCCGGACGCACCGAAGTAGATTTTTTTTAATGTCTTCGCGATATCTTCTTCAAGCTCAGCTTTCGCTAAATCTGCCTGAGCAAAATAATGTGTGTAGAACCATGCTTGCTCGTTCTGCGGGAACAGGCGACTCGGCAGCATCGGCGCCCGCGCCATCAAAGGCACACCAAGGGCCACCACAGCACGGAAGCGGTCCGGCCTGACTTGGGCCGCCTGCCACGCAATATTCGCCCCCCAGTCGTTGCCGACAACGACAGCCTGCCTCTCCCCGAGCGCATCCAGGAGTCCGACCAGATCGCCGACCACATGCAACGTCGTGTAGAGGCTTGCATCGGCAGGGCAATCGCTGCGCCCATAGCCGCGCAAGTCCGGCGCCAAGGCACGATAGCCAGCGGCCGAGAGCGCTTCTAGCTGGTGTCGCCAAGCGTAGGAGGTCTCAGGAAAACCATGCAGCAGCAAGACGAGGGGGCCCATTCCCTGTTCTGCAACTTGCAAGCGAATGCCATTAGTTTCAATCAGCGACTGCGTAAATGCTGTCATAATTTCTCCAGTGATTGCACGATGCGATGACATATCGTAACACCATGAGTAACGAATTAATAGCCCCCACAATATGCAATTAGACACACGACTGGCAAGACTTCTCCATGTACTGATTCACATGCACTTGCGCGGCGGCTCCACGACTTCCGAAACCATTGCGCAAATGCTCCACACCAACCCGGCGTTGGTCCGCCGCACAATGGCTTCTCTTCGTGAGGCGGGATATGTGGAGTCCGGGAGGGGACCAGGCGGGGGCTGGACGCTCGTGTGTGACTTGTCCGAGGTGACGGTAAAGGATATTTATGTCGCCCTTGCCTACAAAGGACTGTTCACCTGGGGCCCCGCTGAAGACAACCCGCAATGTCCCGTCGAAGCTGTGGTCAACCAATATTTGAACATGGCCTTGAACTCGGCAGAGAACGCGT
>JBEVMD010000368.1:0-5058 GCA_040508835.1 Duganella sp.
ATGTGTACGCGGTATGGACCCAGCGCCGCTACCTGCCCGCACGGGTGCGCGTGTTGCTGGAACACCTCGCCGAGTTCGCTGCAGCAAGCCCCTTGTTGCAAGAATAGTTGAATAAACCCAAGTATGTGCTGTAGCGAACACTGTGCGTGCAGGGATGCCCCTAGAATCGATGAGGACGATTCCCGTATTTTCCCTTTACCTGGACTTCCCATGAAAAAAATAATGCTTGCCTTCGGCGTGGTGCACGCCGTCACCGCCTTACTCTTTGCCATTGGCGGCCTGTGCCTGATTGTGATCGGTGCGCAGCTGGGCTGGCACGCGATGACGGGCGACATGGGCATCGTGGCCGCGCAGGAAGTGATCGAGGCGATCGGTATCTTGGCCGCTGCCGTCGTGGCGCTGCAGATTGCCGAGACCATTATCGAAGAAGAAGTAGTGCGCGACGCCGACATCAGCGCGCCCACCCGCGTGCGCCGCTTCCTGTCGCGCTTTTTCGTCGTGATCGTGGTGGCGCTCGGCATCGAAGGCCTGGTGGCCACGTTCCACGCGGTGCATGAGGATTTGAGCGAACTGGTGTACGCCGCAGCCCTGATCGGCAGCGTGGGCCTGTTGCTGGCGGCGTGGGGCATCTTCGTGCACCTGAACCGCTCGGCCGAAGAGCTGGAGCCCGATGCGATGGAAGAAGCGAAAAGCGAGGACGAAAAAATCCAGGGCGAATAAGATCTGAGCCGGCATGTCGTCACGGCATGCCGGCCGCAACGCCTGGCGCCCCAAAAAAAGGAGGCCGACACCCGTGCGGGATCGGCCTCCTTTTTGTTTTGCGCGCTGTTACATCAGCGCAGGGCGGTGGTATAGGTCAGCGAGCCATACGCCTGGCGGCGGCCGATGCCGGTCGTCAGCGCGCTGGTGCTTTGCAGCGAGAACGACAGCGACGATTCGCCCCAGCCGTAAGCAATCCCGGCCAGGCCCAGCAGTTGCGACTTGCGCAGTTCGGCGCGGGTGCCGCCCGGCGGCAGGTCGTTGCTGATGCCGGCATGGGCAAAGAAATGGTCGGCGTGCACGCCGCCGTACACCATCCAGCCACGGCCGAAAATCAGCGGATCGCCGCTGCGCGCCAGCATCCGCACCGACGAGGCATAGCTGCGCTGCAGCGACGTGCCATACCGCAGCAGCACGCTGCCGCCCACCGACGACAGCAAATTGCCGGCAGCGACGCCGCCCAGCACGATGGCGTCGCCCGCCGGCGCGGCGCTGGCGCCGTCACCCGAAGCAAAGCGCACGGCTCGGTAACGCTCGACGCCGAACAGCAAACGGTTCGATACCTGGCTGTCCCACCCTTCCGGCCGGCTGGAGCCGGTGATGCGGTGAATAAAAGTCTGGGCCTGGCGCGCGCCGGAGGCGGGGCCGATCATGCCCAGGTTGATGTTGAGCGTGTCGGCAATATCGCCCTGCACCGACACTTGGCCGGCGCGCACCCACAGCGCGCCCAGGTACGGCGCATCCATCGGATTGGGCTCCTTGCGCGTGATGTCGCGCGGCGTGATCATGATCTGGTTCACCGACGTGGCCGCCAGTGTGGCAGGTCCCATGCCGAAAAACGGCGCCACCGGCGCCAGCAACCATTGCGGTGCGATGTCTGTTTCATCCTGCGACGTGCTGCGCAAATACGACACGGCCAGGCCGTTGGTGTAGCCGCCGCCGTCATGCCCGGCAAACACGTCGTTCTGCAGCATCACCGATAGATGCCGGTCCTCGGCAGCAGCGCTTCCTGCCAGGGTGAGGGCGCTCAGCGAGATCAGGGCAACGGTAATACGCGCGGCAAGAGGTGTCGTGGTCATGATGTGGTACGGGCGAAAGGAAAGGGATGGGTGGCTGTTGCCGGGTCCATACCATGCAGTCTGCGTACCGTGTTGACGCTGGTCAAGGAAACTCGACAGTGTTGGGTGAGACAGGTCACCATGGAGGGAAAGTCGTCAGCTTTTTGGGAGAAGTGCAACACCCCCAAGGTGAATGACTCCTCTCCCGCCAGCAAGAGCTTATTTCGATTTCGGGCGGCGCGCGACGATGTCGGCGATCTGTTTCTTTTCCTTGTCGGTGGCCTTGCGCAGCAGCGTCTCGTGCTGTTGCGCTACTTCCTGTGCCCGCTCGATGTCGGGCGTGATGGCGGCCGATTTGCCGATGCGGTACGTCACGTAACCGGTCAGCAGGCAGGCGGCCAGCGTGCAGGCGATGTACGCGGCGTTCCACAGGCCGGTCTTGCCGCGGCTGCGGTCGATTTCGCGGCAGATGTCCCGCGCCTCCCTGGTGACAGCGGACAACTGCGCCACCGACGCCGCCACGGCCGCTGTCGCCGCCTCGGTGGCCACGCGCGACGCTTCGCGCGCGCTCGCTTCCACGATGGCAGCTGCCCGTGCTTCCACCTGCGCCGCCTCGGCAATGCGGGCGTCGATCTGGTTCAGGCTGATATTTGCCATGCGGATCAGCTTGTCGCAGCCGGCCACCTGGCGTGAAAAATTGTGCAGGTCGGCGTGGAAGCGCGCAGCCTGGGTGTCGAGCGGGTCGCCTTGCGGATGGGCAGTCGGGTCGTCTTGGTTCATCCGGAGTGTCCGATAAAAAAAGGGCGTGGCGCACAGTGCGACCGTGCGGCACGCCCCATCATACCGGGACTCTTAGTTGTTGACCGTTAAAGTCAGTGCGCTGCCGCTGTAGTGTGGCGTCACCTTGGCAAAGCCCGCCACCGTGATGGTGGTGAACGTGCCTTGCAGCTTGCCGGCGCCCAGCACGGCAATGGTGTCGCCTGCCTTCGGCTTGTACGCGCCCGGGAACTTGACGTTCAGCGTGCCGCCGCCGATGGTGGCGTCGCCGGCCACGATCATGGCGCCCTGCATGGCGCCCGTCACGTTCAGTTCCAGCGTGGTCGCGCCCGTCAGCTGGGTGTACTTGCCGCCCACCTTGACAGTGCCAGCCGCGTTGGCGACCAGCGTGCCGCCGCTCACGTACACGTCGCCCGCGCCCAACGCGTTGGCCGAGATCGCTTCCAGCGCGCCGGCCGTCACTTCCGCGCCGCCTGTCCAGGTGTTGTTGCCGCCCAGTTTCAGGGCGCCCGTGCCTTGCTTGACCAGCTTGCCGGCGCCGGCGATGTCGTTGCGCCAGCGGTCGCTGGCATGGAATCCGCCCTTGCTGGCGTCCATATTGACCACCACATTGCCCTTGAAGGCGCCGTAGCCGTCGGCTGCCGCGAACAGGTTCAACCGTCCCCAGCCTTCCGGATCGTCCATGACGGGGTAGCCGGACGCCAGCGCCGTGGTCTTGAGCACCACGCGGCGCTGGTCCGCCGACAGGTACGGCAGGCGGGTTTCGATCAGCACCTCGGCGCCTTTCGGCACCACGGCCGCAGCCGTGGTGGCGGCGATCTGCGGGAAGCCGTAGGTGCTGCGGCGGATGTAGTTGGCCTTGTTGGTGGCGTAGTCGGCAAAGCGGTCGTTGGCCGTTGTGCCCGATTGCGCGAACGATGCATACGTGGTGGCGGTGGTGGACGTGGCCGCCATCAGCGTGCTGTGCGCCTGGGCATAGGCATTGGCTTTCAGGGTCTGGTTGGCGGGATCGACCAAGTTGCCGGCCACGACCGCTTCACCGTGGATGCGGCCGCTCAGCACGTCCAGCGGCGAGTGCATGCCGGCCAGGATGCGCGATTCGCCCAGTTCCAGGCCGCGGCTCACAATTTCCTGGAAGCGCTCGGGCACGACGTAGGCCATGGCCAGCGCGTTGCGCATCGCTTCGGCCGAGTGGCCGCTGGTAAAGCCGCCGTCGGTGGCAGGCGTGGTGCTGCGCGCGGGCAGCAGCGCCGGCACCACCTGCACCGCGCTGCTCCAGCGGAATGGCCGCGCGTATTTATAAAAGCGCTTGGCCGGTTCGGTGGAGCCGTTGTTGCCCACCATGTTGACGAAGTCGACCACGGTGCCGAAGCCGGCGTTGGCCGTGCCGCCCACGCCGTTGTTGTTGCCATTGTCGTTGTACAGCACGGTGGTGGCGTCGGCCGGCACATTGGTGATGGTGGTGGTCTGCTGGGTCGATGCGCGCCAGGCAGCCGTCAGCGGGCCCATGGCGTCGGTCACGCTATAGCCCTTGCCGCGCCGGTCGTCGTAGTAGGCCGATGCGGCCTGCTCGGCAGTGCGGCCGGTGGTGGCTTTGACGACGTAGTCGATATTGTAGTTATGGACGGTGGCGTTGACGATGGTGCCGCCGTTGGTGCCGTCGTTCGGCACGCCGGTCCAGGCGGAGCTGACGACGGCGGGGAAGGCGCCCACGGCCGGCGCGGTCTGGCCCGCATCGACGATTTGGGTGAGCGGGCGCCAGATGTCGAGCATGCCGGCCAGCACGCGCACGCCGGCATTGGTCTCGAGCGTGGCGTAGCGGGCGTCGCCGCGCTGGTTGGTGGCGATGGTGTCGACAAACGCGGTCACGGTGGGCGCCGGCGCCGTGTCGGCCGCGCCCTGGTCGGCCGGCGCGGCAGGAATCACCAGCGGCTGGTCGTGGTCGGAGCCACCGCAGGCGCTGAGCGCAACGGCGATGCTGAGGGCGAGGATGAGCGGGCGCGGCGAGACGAGATGCATGGCAATTCCGGTGGCTGATAAAGGAGGCCACAGGGTAGTGAACGGATATGACCCCTTGATTACATCGCATGAAAAAAATGGCGGTGCCCGACCTGCGCTACAATGGGCGCGTGAAAAAAATCCTGCTCATTGTGCTCCTGACCATACTGCCGATCCAGTACGCCTGGTCGATGGCGGCCGTCTATTGCCAGCATGAGTCGGGAACCACCACGCATTTCGGCCACCACGGCCACCAGCACCAGGTCCAGGCGGACGACCAGTCCGACCACGGCACGCCATCGAAGGCCAAGGCCAAGGCCAATGCCCACGGCGACTGCGAAGTGTGCCACCACGCGGTGCAGGCCTCGGTGCTCGATCATGTCGCCGTGGCCGCGCCGGCCGCCGCCAGCGGCTATGCCGCGCCGTCGTATTCCCTTTACCTGTCCCATATCGCCGAAGGGCCGGC
>JBEVMD010000513.1:0-8177 GCA_040508835.1 Duganella sp.
CGGGTCCTGCAGCACCTGGTACTTTTGCACGCGCGCGGTCAGGGTCCAGAAATCGCCGTGGTAGTCGGTGCGCAATTCGCGCAGCAATTGCCGCTCGGTCGAGCTCGACACTGTCTTGGAGAAATCGTTGGGATAGTTGTTATCCGACGAAGCGCGCACATTCCAGCCGTACGACCAGTCTTCCGACAGCTGCTGGTTGTGCACCGACTTGATGGTCCAGCGGTCAGTGGAGTCACCCGGTGAGTCCGGCACGTATTTCTTATCGTGCGGCAGGTATTCCAGGTAGGTTTCGCCCTGGTACAGGCCGCCTTCGGTCTCGCCCATGTAGCGCCCCTTGGCGCCCATCTGCACGCCGCGGCGCAGAATGACTTTCGGGTACAGCGTCAGGTCGCGGTTGGGCGCGATATTGACGTAGTACGGCACCAGCAGCTCGGCCTCGCCCTTGGAGCCGAAGCCCGGCGTGGGCGACAGCCAGCCCGAACGGCGCGCGCCCGACAGCGAGAACGACAGTGCGGGCGTGCCCAGGATCGGCACGTCCTTGAAATAGATAATGGTCTGGCCGGCCGTGCCGACGTCCCGCCCGGAATCGAGGTTGAGCGTGCTCGAGCGCAGATACCAGTCCGGGTCCGTGCCCTGGCAGGTGCTGTAGGTGCCGTTGATGACCTGGGCCTCGTCCTCGCTGATGAAGTTGATGCGCTCGGCCTTGCCTTGCGCCTGGTTCGCTTCCATCTTGTAGGTCGGGTTGAGCATATAGCCCTTGCCGCTATCCATGTTGAGCTTGAGCTCGTCGCCGGTGAAGAAGTCGCCGTAGCGCCAGATCTTCACGCTGCCGTTGGCTTCCACCTCGTTTTCCACCTGGCGGAAACAAGCCGAGTCGGCCTGCACCTTGGTCTGGTCCTTGACGATTTCGGCATCGCGCTCGAGCGTGACTTCACGCTCGGGGCGACCGCTGATCTCCTCGGCCTTGACGATGGTGGGCGCATCGGGATTGACCACCCGCGGCGCGCGCTGCTTGGCCGGAATGGTCGGCAGTACCGGCGTGGTGGTATGGACCGCAGCCTGGGCGTACGTGGGCACTGCCGATACGGTAACGAAGGCAGTGAGGGCGTATGCCCAGCGGTGCGAGGGTGTGGGGGGCATTAGCCAGCGCATGCAACTCATGAAAAGAAGGGTGGAAACACCGGGCCATTTTAAATTTAATCCCTTATTATATGGGAATTGTCACCCAACACCGGTTTCCACCGCTCGCTTCATGTCTTTATTACAGAATTTAACTTCCCTGGCGGACCACGCCGACCCGCGCCTGGCGCAACTTGGCGCCTGGATCGCCACGTTGAACGTGGTGGACGTAGCGTCCGCCCGCCCCGCATCGAGCGACGCCAGCTTCCGCCGCTACTTCCGGCTCGATGTGCTGCCCGAGCACCAGGCCAGCCTGGGCGCCACCCTGATTGCGATGGACGCGCCGCCCGAGCGCGAAAACGTGCTGGGTTTTGTCAAGCTTGACGAAATGCTCACTCACGCGGGCGTGACCGTGCCGCGCATCGTTGCCACCGATTACGAACGCGGCTTCATGCTGATGTCCGACCTGGGCACCACGACGTACCTGCAGGTGCTGGACCACGACAATGCGTCCACCATGTACGCCGAGGCGCTGGAAGCGCTGGTCAAGTTCCAGCTCACCAGCGAACCGGACGTGCTGCCCGAGTACGACCGCGCCTTCCTGCAACGCGAACTGAACATTTTTACCGAATGGTACCTGGGCCGCCACTTGCAGGCCACGCTCACCGACAAGCAGCAGGCCGAGCTGCAAGGCGTGTTCGACGCCATCCTGGCCAATATCACCGCCCAGCCGCAAGTGTATGTGCACCGCGATTTCCATTCGCGCAACCTGATGCAGCTCGACGCCGGCAATCCGGGCGTGCTGGACTTCCAGGATGCGCTGTACGGCCCCATCACGTACGACATCGTCTCGCTGCTGCGCGACGCATACGTGCAGTGGGACGAGGAACTGGTGCTGGACTGGGCCATCCGCTACTGGCAGCACGCCAGGTCGCTGGGCCTGCCGGTCAACAAGGACATCGACAGTTTTTACCAGGATTTCGAATACATGGGCCTGCAGCGCCATCTGAAAATCCTCGGCATCTTCTGCCGCCTCCACTACCGCGACGGCAAGGACCAGTACCTGGGCGACCTGCCGACCGTGATGGACTACGTGCGCAAGACGGCCGGCCGCTACAAGGACTTGAAGCCGCTGGTGCGCCTGCTGGACCTGCTGGAAGACGTGCAGCCGCAAGTCGGCTACACGTTCTGAGGCCGGGGGAACAAATGAAAGCGATGATCTTTGCCGCCGGGCGCGGCGAGCGCATGCGTCCCCTGACGGACACCTGCCCCAAGCCGCTGCTCAAGGTCCGCGGCCGTCCGCTGATCGTCTGGCACATCCAGAACCTGGTACGCGCCGGCATCACGGACATCGTGATCAACCACGCCCACCTGGGCGACCAGATCGAGCAGACCCTGGGCGACGGCAGCAAGTTCGGCGCGAAACTGTTTTACTCGCGCGAAGAGACGGCGCTGGAAACGGCCGGTGGCATCGCCAACGCCCGCCACCTGCTGGGCGATGCACCGTTCGTGGCGATCTCGGGCGACATCTATTGCCCGCAGTTCGACTTCGAGCAGGTCAAGGACGTGTTGCACGACAAGGACATGTGGGGCAATCCGTATCCGGCGGACCGGCGCGACATCTGCTGGCTGTACCTGGTGCCCAATCCCGACTTCCACCCGGAAGGCGATTTCGGCCTGACTATGTACACGCTCACCAACGACGGCCCGCCCAAATGGACCTTCGGTAACATCGGCGTATACCGCCCCGAGATGTTCGACGCTATTGCACCGGGCACCCACGCCAAGCTGGGCCCGCTGCTGCGCGAGTACATCGACAAACAGCAGGTCGGCGGCGAGGTGTACCAGGGCGAATGGCACAACGTGGGCACCGTGCAGCAGCTCGAGCTGCTCAATGCCCCGCGCGCCGCGCTGGCGCCCGGCCCCGCCCGCAAGGTCGTGCAGTGAATGCGACGGCTGCCGGCACCGCGCATGCCATGCGACGGGCGCGCCTGCTGGCGCAACTGCCGCCCGGCGCGGTGGCCGTGCTGGGCACCGCGCCCGAAGTGCCGCGCAACGGCGACAGCGACTACCCGTACCGCTACGACAGCTATTTTTATTATCTGACCGGTTTTACCGAACCGGACAGCGCGCTGGCGCTGGTGGCTGCCCGGGGCGACGCGCCGGCGCGCAGCCTCCTGTTCTGCCGCGAAAAAAACCTGGACCGCGAAATCTGGGAGGGCTTGCGCCACGGTCCCGAGGCCGCGCGCACCGCCTTTGGCGTCGACGCCGCCCATGCCATCGACAACCTGGACGATGTGCTCACCGCACTGCTGGCCGACGCGCCGGCCCTGTACTGCGCGCTGGCCCGCAGCAGCGCGCTCGACGCGCAGATCCGCCGCTGGATGGACGGCGCCCGCGCCAAGGCCCGCGCCGGCGTACGCGCGCCAGCCAGTGCGGTCGATCTGCTGCCGCTGCTCGACGAGATGCGCCTGCTCAAGGACGACAGCGAGCAGGCCACCCTGCTGCGCGCGGCCACCATCTCGGCCGATGCCCACGTGCGCGCCATGCGCCAGGCGCGGGCCGGCATGCACGAATACGAAATCGAGGCGGAGCTGCTGTACGAGTTTCGCCGCCGGGGCGCCCAGGCGCAAGCCTATCCGCCCATCGTGGCGGCCGGCGCCAACGCCTGCGTGCTGCACTACGGGGCCAACAACGCGCCCGTGCGCGACGGCGACCTGGTGCTGATCGACGCCGGCTGCGAGCTCGATGGCTACGCATCCGACATCACCCGCACCTGGCCCGTCAACGGCCGCTTCACGCCGCCCCAGCGCCAGCTGTATGAACTGGTGCTGGCCGCGCAAGGCGCCGCGCTGGCCGCGCTGGCGCCGGGCCGGCCATATTCCGGCATGCACGACGCGGCCTTGCAGGTGCTGGCGCAAGGCATGCTGGACCTGGGACTGCTGGACAAAAATACCTGCGGCAGTGCGGCCGACGTGATTGCCGACCAGCGCCACCGGCAGTTTTACATGCACGGCACCGGCCACTGGCTGGGACTGGACGTGCACGACGTGGGGCATTACCGCGACGTGCACGCGGCCGACAAGCCGTCGCGCGCGCTGCAGCCGGGCATGGTGCTGACGGTGGAACCGGGCATCTATGTGCGCCCGGCGCCCGGCGTGCCTGAACCCTACTGGAACACGGGGATCCGCATCGAGGACGATGTGCTGATCACCGCCACCGGCCACACGATTTTGAGCGCCGCCGCGCCGAAGTCTGCGGCCGATATCGAAGAGCTGATGCAATGACCACTACCGCCCCTGCCACCGTCACCCTGCATTACGATGTCGCCATCTGCGGCGCCGGTCCGGCCGGCATGGCGCTGGCCGCCCTGCTGGTCAAGCGCGGCGTCCCGGCGGCGCGCATCGCGCTGATCGACGCCAAGACGCTGGCGCAGGCAGGCGCCGACCCGCGTTCGCTGGCGCTGTCGTGGGGCAGCCGGCAAATCCTGGAAGACATAGGCGCGTGGCCCATCGACAGCACCGCAATTAACGAAATCCACGTCTCGCGGCGCGGCCAGTTCGGCCGCAGCATGATCACCAGCAAGGAACAAAACGTGCCGGCGCTCGGCTACGTCACGCGCTACGGCGCCATCGTCAGGGCGCTGGGCGGCGTGGTGGCAGCGGCCGGCGTGGCCATGCAGCGCCCGGTGCGGGTGGAGGCGCTGGACGAACGCGCGGACGCAGTGGCGCTCACCGTCACCGACCTGGCCACGGGCGACATGCGCACGCTGCACGCGGCGATCGTGGTGCAGGCCGAAGGCGGCTTGTTCGACGAACAGCAAACCCGCACCCGCCGCCGCGACTACGGCCAGACGGCCATCATCGCGCAGGTGCGCAGCGACCGCCCGATTGCCGGCCGCGCCTACGAACGATTTACGGAAGAAGGCCCGCTGGCGCTGCTGCCGCAGGGCGACGGACCTGCTGGCGCGCACGCCGCTATGCACGCAGATAAGAACGCCGGTGCGCACATCGGCGCCCAGGCTGGCGGGCGCGCCGGTGCGGCTACCGGTGCGCAGCGGAGTGGGAATGCGGGCGAATACTCGATGGTGTGGTGCGTGCGGCTCGCGCGCGCCGAGCAGCTGCTGGCGCTGGACGACGCAGCGTTCCTGGCGCAGCTGGGCGAGGCCTTCGGCGAACGCGTGGGACGTTTTACGTACGCCTCGCCGCGCCTGGGTTTTCCGCTGGGGCTGAACGCCGACATGGGCGATACTGGCGATACGGGACGCTCGCCCCGCACGGTTGCCATCGGCAACGCGGCGCAAACGCTGCACCCGGTGGCGGGACAGGGACTGAACCTGGGACTGCGCGACGTGACCGTGCTGGCGCGCCTGCTGGCGCAAGGCGCCACGCCGGCCAAGCTGGCGCAATTTATCGCCGCGCGCCGCCAGGACCGCACGACCACCGTGCGCCTGACCGACACCATGGCGCGCATCTTCGCCAATAACTCGCCGGCGCAAGCCTTGCTCGGGCTGTCGCTGGCGGCGATCGACGTGGTGGCGCCGGCGCGCAGCGTGCTGGCGGAATTGATGATGTACGGCCGGCGATGACGCAATTGGACCGCGGCGGCGGACCGTCCCGCCTGCGCGGCAATGGCAATTCTTCGGCTGGCGAAATCGTTTGAAGCATCGGTAGAATAAATTCCGTCTTCCCGCAAAGGCGGGAATCGCATTTCTCCCCTATTCCACCGCCTTCACCATATCCTCGATCACCTTCTTGGCATCGCCAAACACCATCATCGTATTGGGCTGGTAAAACAGCTCGTTATCGAGGCCCGCATAGCCCGACGCCATCGACCGCTTGTTGACGATGATGCTCTTGGCTTTATAGGCCTCCAGGATCGGCATGCCGGCAATCGGCGAGCCCGGGTCCTTGGCGGCCGGATTGACCACGTCGTTCGCGCCTAAAATCAGCGCCACGTCGGCCTGGCCGAATTCGCCGTTGATGTCCTCCATCTCGAATACCTGGTCGTACGGCACCTCGGCTTCGGCCAGCAGCACGTTCATGTGGCCCGGCATGCGCCCCGCCACCGGGTGGATCGCATATTTCACGGTCACGCCCTGGTGGGTAAGCTTTTCCACCAGCTCCTTTAACGAATGCTGGGCGCGCGCCACGGCCAGGCCGTAGCCGGGCACGATGATCACGCTTTCCGCATTGGCCATGATGAACGCAGCATCGTCGGCCGAACCGGATTTGACGGGCCGCTGCTCCCTGGCGCCGCCGGCGCTGCTGTCGGCGGGCGCGCCGCCAAAGCCGCCCAGGATCACGTTGAAGAACGAACGGTTCATGGCCTTGCACATGATGTACGACAGGATCGCGCCCGAAGATCCCACCAGCGAGCCGGCGATGATCAGCATGGCGTTATTGAGCGAGAAGCCGATGCCGGCCGCCGCCCAGCCGGAATAAGAGTTCAGCATCGACACCACCACCGGCATGTCGGCGCCGCCGATGGGGATGATGATCAAGACGCCCAGCACAAAGGCGATGGCCGTCATGGCCAGGAACGGCGTCCACGCGGGCGCCGCGCCGTCGGCAAGGCAGAACGCCAGGCCCAGTCCCACCATCACCAGCGCCAGCACCAGGTTGAGCAAGTGCTGTCCCGCGAAGCTCACGGGCGCGCCCTGGAACAGCCGGAACTTGTACTTGCCCGACAGCTTGCCGAACGCGATCACCGATCCGGAAAACGTGATGGCGCCCACGAAGGTGCCGATAAACAGTTCGACGCGGTTCCCGAACGGCAGCGCCTCGCCCACGGCGGCAATGCGGAACGCGTGCGGCTCCGACACGGCAGCCACCGCGATGCACACGGCGGCCAGGCCGATCAGCGAGTGCATGGCCGCCACCAGCTCCGGCATCTTGGTCATCTCGACCTTCTTGGCCAGCACCGCGCCGATGGCGCCGCCCACCACCACGCCCAGCGCCACCAGCGTCAGGCCCATGCCGCTGGCGGTTCCCGCCTGCAGCGCTTCTTCGCGCAGCTTGAGGATCAGGGCAACGGTGGTGATAAACGCGATGGCCATGCCGGCCATGCCGAACGCGTTGCCGGCGCGCGCGGAGGCCGGCGACGACAACCCTTTGAGCGCCTGGATGAAGCACACGGAGGCGATCAGGTACAGCATCGTCACCACGTTCATGGTGATGAAGTTCATGGCTGCTCTCCCTTCTTCGCCTTCGGCTCTTTTTTGCGGAACATCTCGAGCATGCGCTGCGTGACCAGGAAGCCG
Organism: Duganella sp.; assembly: GCA_040508835.1. Classification (GTDB taxonomy): domain Bacteria; phylum Pseudomonadota; class Gammaproteobacteria; order Burkholderiales; family Burkholderiaceae_D; genus Rugamonas. Next base: position 7,382 of record JBEVMD010000513.1, read on the forward strand.
CCGAACACATTGACGGCCGCCAGCGCCACCGCAATGGTGCCGGCGATCTGGCCGACCGGCCCCTCGGTGAGCGCGGCGGCCAGCATGGCGCCCACGATGATGATGGCGGAGATGGCGTTGGTGACGGCCATGAGCGGCGTATGCAGCGCCGGCGTCACGGTCCAGACCACGTGGTAGCCCACATAAATGGCCAGCACGAAGATAATCAGGTTGATGATGGTGTGGCTCACTTCCATGACGTCTCCTTGTTATTGTCGTAGCAGCTGGCCGTCCGCGCACAGCAGCGTGGCCTTGATGATCTCGTCCTCGCGGTCGATGGTCAGCTGGTCGTCCTTGTCGATGATCAGCTTGAGGAAGTCAAGCACATTGCGCGCGTACAGCGCCGAGGCGTCGGCCGCCACCAGCGTGGCCAGGTCGGGCTCGCCGACGATGTGCACGCCGTGCTTGACGACCGTCTTACCGAGTTCGGACAGCGGGCAATTGCCGCCCTGCGACACGGCCAGGTCCACGATCACGGAGCCGGGCTTCATGGCTTTCACGGTGTCCTCCGAAATCAGCACCGGCGCCGGCCGCCCGGGAATCAGTGCGGTGGTGATGACGATGTCGGCCAGCTTGGCCCGTTCGTGCACCAGCGCGGCCTGGCGCGCCATCCAGTCGGGCGGCATGGGCCGCGCGTAGCCGCCAGCGCCCTTGGCGATTTCGCGCTCCTCGTCGGTAATGAACGGCACGTCGATGAACTTGGCGCCCAGCGACTCCACCTGTTCTTTCACGGGCGGGCGCACGTCGGACGCTTCGA
>JBEVMD010000373.1:0-18341 GCA_040508835.1 Duganella sp.
AAGCCCTGGGACCAGCGCAAGCGCTCGGCCCACGAAATCCAGCAGGAGCTGCAGGCGCGCTGGGGCAACGTGGCCGGCGGCCGGGTGGCGGCGTTCCAGTTTCCCGCGCTGCCGGGCAGCTCGGGCCTGCCGGTGCAGTTCGTGATCACCACCACGGAGCCGTTCGAAAACCTCAACACGGTGGCGCAGGCAGTGCTGGACAAGGCGAACAAGGACGGCAAATTCTATTTTGCCGACGTCGACCTCAAGATCGATACGCCGCAGGCCAGGGTGGACGTGGACCGCGACAAGCTGGCCACGCTGGGCCTCACTCAGCAGGACTTCGGCAATGCGATGGCGGCCGCGCTGGGCGGCGGCTACGTCAATTACTTCTCGATTGCGGGCCGCTCGTACAAGGTGATTCCGCAGGTGCGCCAGGTGGACCGCCTCAATCCGTCCGATGTGCTCAACTTCCACATCAAGACGCCCACGGGCGAGATGATTCCGGCGGCCACCGTGGCCAGCATTTCGTACAGCGTGCAGCCGGAGTCGGTCACGCGCTTCCAGCAGCTCAATTCGGCCACCATTTCCGGCGTGTCCGGCGCGTCGCAGGGCGAGATCCTCGAATACCTGCGCAATGCCGTGGCAGAAGTGGCGCCGTCGGGCTACACCATCGACTACGCCGGCTCGTCGCGCCAGTTCATGAACGAGTCGGGCGGCTTCGGTCTGACCATGGGGTTTGCCGTGATTATCGTGTTCCTGGCGCTGGCCGCGCAGTTCGAGAGCTTCCGCGATCCCATCGTTATCCTGTTTTCTGTGCCCATGGCGCTGTTCGGCGCAATGATGTTCATCTTTCTCGGCTTCGCGTCGATTAACATTTATACTCAGGTGGGGCTGGTCACGTTGATGGGCCTGATCTCCAAGCACGGCATCCTGATCGTGGAAGTGGCCAATCACTTGCGCGAGGCCGGCAAGACCAAGCGCGAGGCCATCGAACAGGCAGCCGCCACCCGCCTGCGGCCGATCCTGATGACCACGGCGGCCATGGTGTTTGGCGTGGTGCCGCTGGTGATCGCGTCGGGCGCCGGCGCGGCGGGGCGCCACGCGATGGGGCTGGTGATCTTTACCGGCCTGTCGATCGGCACCTTGTTTACACTGTTCGTGGTGCCGGCCATGTATATGTTCCTGGCCGGGGAGCACAAGGCGGCGCCGCATGTAGAGCCGGAGCCGGCGGAGCCGAAAGGACCGCCGGGCGCCGTGAACGTACCGACAACATAGAATAAAAGAAAAGAGACCAGCAGTCCCGATGGCAGATACACACCAGAAGCAGGCCAGCCCGTTTGCGTGGCTGTCCGACCGCCGCCAGCGCAGCAAGGAAGAGATCATCCTGATGATCATGTGCGCGCTGAGCATCCCCAGCATCCTGCCATTCGGCCTGTACCGGCTATGGCAGGGCGCGTGGCTGTCGGCGGCGGTGGACCTGGCCATGGTGTCCGGCATGCTGGCGGTGATCCTGCACGTGTGGCACACGGGCCGCCACCGGGTGGCCAGCCTGGGCGTGACGCTGTTCTACACGGCCGGCATGCTGGCCACCATCTACCTGCGCGGGCTGTCGCTCGTGTACTGGGTGTATCCCACCATGATTGCCGCGTTTTTCCTGCTGCGCCCCGCCGTGGCGCTGGCGATCAACAGCGTATCGCTGCTGGTGCTGCTGGCCATCTTGCTGCAGCACGTGGAGATGCTCAATTTGCTGACGGTGGTGGTCACCATCGCGCTGGTGAACCTGTTTGCCTATATTTTTTCCCACCGTACCGGCCTGCAGAACCGCGAGCTGCACCTGGAGGCGGGCCGCGATTTTCTCACCGGCGCCGGCAACCGCCGCGCGCTCGACAGCACGCTGGCCAGCTATGCGGCCGAGCGCCGGCCGCTGCCCGAAGCGTGCCTGCTGCTGCTCGATCTCGACCACTTCAAGCAGGTCAACGACCGCCACGGCCACGCGGCCGGCGACCAGGTGCTGCGCCGCCTGTGCGACGTGCTGCGGCATCACACGCGCGCCACCGACGAATTGTTCCGCTACGGCGGCGAGGAGTTCGCCATCATCGCCAACGGCGCCGGTCTGCGCGCGGCCGGCAAGCTGGCCGACACCCTGCGCAGCGCCGTGGCCGCCGCGCCGCTGCTCGACGGCCATCCGATCACCGCCTCCATCGGCGTGGCCCCCATGCCGCGCGGCGGGTCGGCAACAGCGTGGCTGGAACAGGCGGACCGCATGCTGTATGCAGCGAAGGAGGGGGGGCGCAATGCGGTGCGGGTGGCGCCCGACGTGGCCTAGCGTCCCGGTAGCGACAGAAAGAAATCCACGATCGCCGCGCTTGCATCCATCTGCCGGCTGGCCGCACCGATCAGCGCCGGCCGCGCATATTGTGCGCCGCCGGGCCAGGTATGGCCTCCGCCCTCCACGGTATAGGCGACCACCTGGCCGGCGGCGGGACAGTCCGCATAGCGCGTCCGCACGGTGCGGGTGCGATCGAGCCGGCTTGCGGGAGGCAGCATCTGCGCGCCTGCCCCGCCGCTGCACCCGCTCAATGCTGCCCAGGCGGCCATCGTCTCCGTGACGGCCATCACGCGGCCACCTTCGCCCCTGCCGCCAAAATCGGCCACCGCGCCACCGTCGTACGGCATGATGGGATCGGCCGTGCCGCTGATCTGCAGCACCGCCACCGGCCGCGCCGGGTGGCACGCGGGCCGCAGTTCCGCAGGCATGCTGCCCGCCACGGGCGCAATCGCAGCAATGCGCGGCGCCAGCTCGCAGCCAAGTCGGTGCGCGAACAGCGCGCCGTTGGACAGGCCCGTGGCATACACGCGGCGCCGGTCCACGGGGTACCTGCTTTCGACCTGATCGAGCAGGGCAGAGATGAACCCCACGTCGTCCTGCGGATGGCGGATGGTGGAACGGCCGTCGTTCCAGTGCTTGTCCATGCCGTCCGGGTAGACGACGATGAAGCCCCGCGCATCGGCCAGCGCATCGAGTGCGGTCAGCCGCGCCATGGCGGCGCCCTGCATGCCGCCGCCGTGCAGGGCCAGAATCAGCGGCAGGCCATGCGCGGGCGCCGGATCGTCCGGCAGGTGCAGGGTGTACGTCCTGGTCCGGCCATCGATGGCAATGCTGCCGGTGTGTTCACCGGCGCCCGCGTACGCCGTCACGCTCAAGGCGACGGTCGCGGTCAGCGCGCGGCGGATGGCAAGATGGCTCAGCCTGCGCAGGGTCATGGCAGCTGCCCGATTACCGCCGCCAGCAATGCCTGCGGCCGATATTCGAGCGCGCGCGGCGTCAGTCCCAGCCGCACCACCACCAGTTCGCGCGACGGCACGATGGCGATCGACTGGCCGTCGTGGCCCTGCATCCAGTAGGTATCGGCCGGCAGCTTGTACGGGCCATCGGCGTTGGCTCCCGACGACGGGCCCTGGCGCCACACCTGGCCCTGGCCGTACTGGCCGCCGGATGCCGCTACCGGCTGCTGCATCATCGCGACAAAGCCCTCGGGCAGGATGCGCTTGCCCTGCCATACGCCATCCTGCAACAGGAACTGGCCGAAGCGCGCCCAGTCTTGGGTGGTCGCATACATATAGCTCGAGCCCACCAGGTTGCCGCGCGCGTCGGCCTCGATGATGGCGCTGCTCATGCCGATGGGCGCGAACAGGCGGTCGCGCGGCATCGGCAGCACCGCCACCGACGTCGCTGCGGCAGGCGGCGATCCGGCGGCGACGGCCGCGCGCTGCCAGATGCGCGACAGCAGCACCGCGCTGCCGCTCGAATAACGCCACACCGTGCCCGGCGCGTGGACCTGCGGCTGCGCGGCCGCGTAGGCGGCCATGTCCGGCTCCAGGTACAGCATGCGCGTCACGTCCGACACGTCGCCGTAGGCCTCGTTGAACTGCAGGCCGCTGGTCATCGACAGCAGCTGCGAAAGGGTCACTTGCGCGCGCGGGTCGCCGTGCTCGGGCCAGAAGCCCTTGCGTTCGGGCGCCAGGTTGCCTTGGGCGATCTGGATGCCGACCAGCGCGGCGTTGACGGTCTTGGTCATCGACCAGCCGAGCAGCGGCGTGGTCGTGCCGAAACCGCGGCCGTAGCGCTGCGCCACCAGCCGGCCGCGATGGATCACGGCCATGCCGCGCACGCCGGGACCGGCCAGCATGTCGTTGTCGAGCAGCGCCTGCACGGCAGCGTCGGTATCGGCCATCGACCCGGTAGGCCATGGCACGTTGGGAGAGGGCGCCCAGATTTTCAGGGGCGTGTATTGAAATTGGGCCGCTTGCGCCACGTCGCCGTCCGGCACGGCCGCGCAACCGGTGCCGGGCCGGTACACGGCGAGACCCTTGCCGAGGATGCCGAGGAAGTCGGCGTGCACCGTTTTGCTCGACCGGTCGACGCGCACTTGCAGGTACTGGAGCAGCGGATGGCCGGGCGCCTGCACGTCGTCGGCCAGCACCGCTTGCGGATCGCGGTGGGCGATGAAGACGCTGGAGCAGACGATCTTGGCGCCGTAGTTGGCGCCCACGCGCAGCAGTTCCGGCGGGCGTCCGATCAGGGTCAGGGCGGCGCCGGCGGCGACGACCAGCAACGCACCCGTGGCGATGATGAAGCGGGACGCCAGCTTATTCGGCATACAGGTCAACTTTCACAAACAGATCGACCTGATTATGCCTACATCGACAGGCGAACACAACGAACACAAATAAAAAGAGGCCGACGCCGGTGTTGCATCCGGTGCCGGCCTCGTGTGGGTTACGGGAACGTCAGCAGCTGGCGTTAAAAGCTGGTGGAGAGCCCCGCGTACAGCGAGCGGCGCGCGCCGTACTGCGGCGCGCCCACGCCCACGCCGGAGCCGTCGCGCAGCAGGTACGATTTGTCGAACAGGTTGATCACGGCGAGGCGGCCTTCGATGTCGCCGGCGCCCGTGTGCTTCCAGTTGTGCGTGAGCGCCAGGTTGACGGTGGTGTACGACGGCAGGTGGCCCGAGTTGGGCGCGGCGCCGTCGGCCGTCATGCGCAAGCCGCTGCCGTACAGGAAATCGCTGCTGATCTGCGACTCGCCCCAGTGGTAATGGGCGCCGCCCGACACGGTATAGGTCTGGTCGTGGTCGACGTGGATGTAGTGGTTGCTGATGTACGCCAGTTCGTCGGCGCCGAACAGCGACTGGCCCGAGACGATGTTCTGGCCCTTGGCCTGCTGGGTCGTCAGGTTGAGGAAGCCGCCCCAGTTGCGCTGGCTGTACACGGCCGACAGTTCCAGGCCCTTGGCAAAACCGCGGTCGTAGTTGAACGGCGAGAGGATCAGCGCCTGGCCGAACTGGCCTTCATCGAGCATGTTGCGGATTTTTTTGTAGTAGGCGTCGGCCGTCACGGTCAGCTGTTCGTTCACCTTGTGGCTCAGGCCCACGTCGAAGTAATTGGTGCGTTCGGCGCGCACGTTATCCGACACGGCCACTTCCGGCGCGTTGGTGGTGCCGGCGTAGCGGTCGATGCTCTCCTGCGCCGCCAGTTCCTGCGGCGGCGGCGTGAAGTAGCGCGAGTAGCCGGCGTGCAGCGCCGTGTCCTTGCCCACCTGCCAGGCCAGGTTGACGCGCGGGCTCCATTGCTGCTCGTTGATGTAAGCCTGCACCTTGTCGTAGCGCACGCCGTAGTTCAGCGTGAGCGGGGCGGCGATATGCCATTCGTCCTGCAGGTAAATGCTCGACAGCTTGCCGGTCTGCTGGCCGTTGTCGACGATGGTGCGCGGGTCGGTGCCGGCCTGCGTGCCGTCGGCGTTGACGTCGAACACGGACACGGTGTTGTCGCTATGCGTGTTCTGGTGCGCGTACGCCAGGCCGGCGCGCACGGTGTGGGTGGGATTGAGCTTGTAGCTGGCGTCGAACTGGGCGCCGCTGGCGGAGTTGGAGCGCAGCGTATTCGAACCCACGCCGTTGTAAATCAGGTCGCCCAGCGCGTCGGGCGTGTAGTGCAGCTCCGAGTATTGATGGAAGGCCGACACCTGGTAATTGAGGTCGCCCAGGCTTTTTTGCAGCGACAGCACCACGAAGCGGTTCACTTCGCGCTGGTGTTCGTCCAGCTGCGACGACGGCACATTGGTCGCGCCGGTGGCGGCGTCGCTCTGGCCGGTGAGCGAAAACGCGGGCGCCTGGTCCGGATTGTTCGGAATCTGGAAGCGGCCGTTGTAGGTGCCGAACATCAGGCCCAGGCGGGTCTGGTCATCCACAAAATACGACAGGGAGCCGAACGACTTGGCCTGCCTGGTCTGGTTGTGCAGGGCGTCGCGCGACGGCAGCGGGTTTTCGATGCCCATGTCGTTCTTCAGGTAGCTGCCCGACAGGTAGTAATTGAAGGCGCCCTGGGTGCCGAAGAATTCCGCGCTCGGCTCCACGTCATCGTGGCTGCCTGCCAGCACGCCGATGCGGCCGCCGTTCTTCGTGGTGCCTTCCTTGGTCTGGATGTCGACGATGCCCGACGTGCGCAGGCCGAATTGGGCCGGCAGCGCGCCGGTGATGAAGTCGGTCTGCTGCACGAAGCGGGTGTCGATCGACTGCCCGAAACCGCTGATGCTTTCCGGCAGCTGCACGCCGTTGACGCGGTACTGCACGTTGGCGTGGTCGTCGCGCACGTGGATCGAGCCGGAGCCCTTGGAGTCCTGGCTCACGCCCGGAAGGCGCAGCAGCACTTCGTTGAACGGCGTGTTGTCGCCCTGGCCCAGCTGGTCGATCATGTGGCGGTCGATCGAGTACACGGTGGTGCCCACGTTGGGCGAGAGGTCGATGCGCGCACTTTTTAAATGGGCGGCGGTCACTTCCACCTGCTGCAAGGGCGCGTCGGGCGTCGCGGCGTCCGCAGTGTCCGCAGCGCGGCTGTGGGTGGTATAAAAGGCGGCGGCCAGCAGCAGTGGCAGGGCGCGCAGTTGTGGAGCGTGTTGCATGTTCTATCCTTGGATTCGGGCGATATGAAACCCCGCAACGGCTTGGGGTCTGACCCGGCAAGGGGCAGACCCTGGCGCGCGGCCTGGCGTGCGGGGTGAAAACGATCAGGAGAAGACAGCAACCGCCGGTGGGGCGTGAGAAGGCGGGGTCAGGTAGCCGGTGCGCACCAGCACCGTGGAATGCGACTGCGCGGGCAGCACGAAGGTGACCAGCGCGGCCACCGGCGCCACCGTGGCCGGCGGCGGCAGGGAGCCGAGCGGCATGTCGGCCACCTGGCAGGCCGCGCAATCGGTGTGGTTTTCCGCGTACGAGTGGCCATGCGCGTTGGCGCCCAGCAGCTGCAGCGCCAGGAACATCACGACAAAGAACATCACCACGCGCTGGTAGCGCGCGTTGCGGTGAGGTGGGTCGAGATGAAGGGTGGGCGCGTGCATGGCGTGGATTTTACAGGGATGTGCCGGTAACGACAACGCTTGCTATCGATCCAAGCTTACTTTCGGACTAACGTTGGCAAGGACCGGCCGCTGCGCGGTCAGTGCTGCGGGCCCTGCGCATGCTCGCCCACCAGGCCGCGCCGGGTAGCCAGCACCACGGCGTGGGTGCGGGCGGTGGCGCCCAGCTTGTCGAACAGGCCCTTGACGTGGGTCTTGACGGTGCCCACGCCGATACCGAGCTCGCGCGCGATCGACTTGTTGCACTGGCCCTGCGCCAGCAGCTGCAGCACGTCCGTCTCGCGGCTGGTGAGGCCGATGCGGGTAAAACTGTCGGCCACGCAGCGGCTCAACTCCGCGCTCAGGTAGCGCATGCCGCGGCCCAGCGTGCGCACGGCCGTGAGCAGCTGGTCGGGCGGGCTGTTTTGCAGCAGGTAGCCGTGCACGCCGGCCATCATCGCCGTGCGCACTTCCCACTCGCGATCGAGCTGGGTGACGATCAGCACGCGCGGCTGCGACTCGCCATGGTGGGCGCTGCTGGCGCGCCGCATGTGCTCCATGCCCGCCTTGTGGTCCAGGATGATGACGTCCGCGGGCCTGACCGCACCGACCGGCGCGTCGCCATCGACCACGCGCACCTTGACGTCGTCGCAGGCGCCCAGCAGCGCCGCCAGGCCCGCGCTGACGATGGCGTCCGCGTGGGCCACGATCACGGTGGTCGATTCGCCCTGGTGCGCCGCATTGCCCGCTCCATACCCCGATCCATTCACCGCCGTGCTGTGGTAACCGCCCGTGCTGCCGCTACTACCTGCGGCCCCATGGGGCCAGGTTTTGCTGTCGAGTCGCATGTCGTTTCTCCTGAGATGTCCAGGGCCGACGGTGATTCGCCAGCCTGATACAAGGTTAAACGCGATTGCACGATTTGCCACGACCCGATACGGGGGGCGCACCCTCCCTAGATGGAGTGATACGCAGCCGGCACGGGCGCGCATTACCCTTTCGGGTTAGCTGCAAAGGGTCAATACCAGTGATGGCAAGGCGGCGGCGCGCCCCTACACTGTGCCAGCCCGATTGACGGCGCCTCCCCTGGCATAAAGGCAGGGGACGCGACCGCCCGCAGATAGTACAGTTTGAATTTTAGGAGTAGCCCACCATGAGAATGTACATCGTATCGATTGCCGTCGGCCTGCTGGTCGGCGTTATCTACGCACTGCTCAACGTCCGTTCGCCGGCGCCGCCCGTCATTGCGCTGCTCGGCCTGGCCGGCATCCTGGTCGGCGAACAGCTTCCGCCGCTGGTGCGCTCGTGGATCAAGCCCGAGGCCACCAAGGTCTCGTGGGTGGAAGACCACGTGAAACCGCACTGCTTCGGCGAGCTGCCGGGCGCCCAAAAATCCGCCGACACCCAGAGTAACCAAAGGAGCGCATGATGACCACCACTAATACGACGCCGGACCTGATTCTGCACCGCGGCCTGTTCACCACCCTGGACCGCAGCAATCCGCACGCCGAAGCGGTCGCCATCAAGGACGGCCGCTTTACCCACGTGGGCCGCGCCAACGAGATCATGGCGCTGGCCGGTCCCAACACCCAGGTGATCGACCTGCACGGCAAGCGCGTGCTGCCAGGCCTGATCGACAACCACTGCCACATCATCCGCGGCGGCTTGAACTTCAACCTCGAACTGCGCTGGGACGGCGTGCGCAGCCTGGCCGACGCCATGGCCATGCTCAAGGCGCAAGTGGACATCACCCCCGCGCCGCAATGGGTGCGCGTGGTGGGCGGTTTTACCGAACACCAGTTCCTGGAAAAACGCCTGCCCACCATCGAGGAACTGAACGCCGTGGCGCCCGACACCCCCGTGTTCATCCTGCACCTGTACGACCGCGCGCTGCTCAACGGCGCCGCGCTGCGCGCCGTGGGCTACACCCGGGAGACGCCGGAACCGCCGGGCGGCCAGATCCTGCGCGACGGCGCGGGCAACCCCACCGGCCTGCTGCTGGCCAAGCCCAATGCCGCCATCCTGTACGCCACGCTGGCCAAGGGGCCCAAGCTGCCGCTCGAATACCAGGTCAATTCCACGCGCCACTTCATGCGCGAATTGAACCGCCTGGGCGTGACCGGCGCCATCGACGCCGGCGGCGGCTCCCAGAATTATCCCGACGATTACGCAGTGATCCAGCAGCTGTCCGATGCCAAGCAGCTGACCATCCGCCTGGCCTACAACCTGTTCACGCAAAAGCCGAAAAAGGAAAAGGAAGACTTCCTGAACTGGACCCAGAGCGTGCAGTACCAGCAGGGCGACGACTACTTCCGCCATAACGGCGCCGGCGAGATGCTGACGTTTTCGGCAGCCGACTTCGAGGACTTCCGCGAGCCGCGTCCCGACATGCCGGAAAACATGGAAGACGACCTCGAAGGCGTGGTGCGCATCCTGGCGCAGAACCGCTGGCCATGGCGCATGCACGCCACGTACGACGAAACCATCAGCCGCGCGCACGACGTGTTCGAGCGCGTGAACCAGGACATTCCGCTCACGGGCCTGAACTGGTTCTTCGACCACGCCGAAACCATTTCGGACCGCTCGATCGACCGCATTGCCGCGCTGGGCGGCGGCGTGGCCGTGCAGCACCGCATGGCCTACCAGGGCGAGTATTTCGTCGAGCGTTACGGCCACGGCGCAGCGGAAGCGACGCCGCCGATCAAGAAAATCCTCGAGTCGGGCGTGAAAACCTCGGCCGGTACCGACGCCACCCGCGTGGCGTCGTACAACCCATGGGTGTCGCTGGCCTGGATGATTACCGGTAAAACCGTGGGCGGCATGCAGATGTACCCGCGCGCCAATTGCCTGGACCGCGAAACGGCGCTGCGCATGTGGACCGAGAACACCACCTGGTTCTCCAACGAGGAAGGCAAGAAGGGCCGTATCGAAGTGGGCCAGCTGGCCGACCTGATCGTGCCGGACAAGGATTTCTATGCCTGCGCCGAGAGCGACATCCCGGACCTGACGTCGGAACTGACTGTCGTCGGCGGCAAGATCGTGTACGCGGCCGGCGCGTTCGGCAGCCACGACACGCCACCGCCGCCGGCCATGCCGGACTGGTCGCCTGTGCGCCGCTTTGGCGGCTACGCCGGTTGGGGCGAGCAGATCGGTAACAACCGCGCCGCGCTGAAGGAACTGGAAAAACGCAAGCAGCAGCAGGCGCAGTTGCGCGCCCAGGCCGCCGCATGCGGTTGCGCCAACGAGTGCAACGTCCACGGCCATCAGCACGCCTCGGCCTGGGCCAGCAAGCTGCCGACCACCGACCTCAAGAGTTTCTGGGGTGCGCTGGGCTGCGCGTGCTGGGCCGTGTGATGGGCGCCGCCACGTCGGCCCCGGCCGCCAGGCTGCCGGCCCTGTTGACGGCGCCGTGGGTGCGCTGGGTGTGCCTGTTGCTGCTGTGCTCGGCGTACCTGCAGGGCGGCATCGACAAGCTGGCCGACTTCGATTCGGCCATCGCCGAGATGCACCATTTCGGCGTGTCGCCCGCAGGACCGATGGCGGTGGTGGTGATTGCCGGCGAGCTCGGTTGCTCGCTGATGATTTTGTTCGGCATCTACCGCTGGCTGGCGGCCGGCTACCTGGCCGTGTTCACGGTCATGGCCACGCTGGTGGCGGGGCGGTTCTGGGAGATGTCGGGCCCGGCGCGCATGTCGGCCGAAAATGGTTTTTTCGAGCATCTCGGCCTGGCAGGCGCATTCCTGCTGGTCGCGTGGCTCGATCTGCAGGAACGTCAAGCAAGGAATGAACATGGAACGAGGTAATATCAAGCAGGGTATGTCGCTGGCATTTTTGGGCGGGTATGTGGATACGCTGGGCTTTATCGGGCTGTTCGGCCTGTTCACGGCCCACGTCACCGGCAACTTCGTGCTGATTGGCCGGGCGCTGGTGGAGCCGGCCCGCGAGATCATCCCGAAACTGCTGGTGTTCCCCGTGTTCATCCTGTTCGTGGCGCTGTCGCGGATTTTGATCCTGCACTGGGAGCGCAACAACCGCCCGGCGCTGCGCAACAGCTATCTGCTGCAACTGTTGCTGCTGCTCGCCACGCTGGTGTGCGCGTACGTCGCCTCGCCCATGGCCAATGCCCACGAGCCGCTGAGCCTGCTCACGGGCATGCTCTGCGCGGGCGCCATGGCCACGCAAAACGCGTACGGCAAGCTGCTGCTCGGTAAATCGGCCGCCACCACGGTGATGACCGGTAACGTCACGCAGCTGGTGATCGAGCTGACCGACTCGCTGCGCGGCGATCCGCTGGCCATCGGCCGCTGCAAGGTGCTGGTGTGGCCGGTCGTGTGCTTTGCCGCCGGCTGCATCCTCGGCGCGTACGCCTACATGGGCTTTGGTTTCAACGGCCTGCTGCTGCCGTGCGTGATCCTGGCCTGCATGGCGGGCGCCACCAGGGACTGACCGCTGCCGAGTTCGGCCGCAAGCCGCGCCGCCTGCCCGGGCCGCGCGGCTTTTTTGCGTGGGCGCTTGATGCAACTTGTTACATTGGGATGCAGGCTGGCACGTATAATCGCCCGTCCCCCAATGAAAGGAATGCTCCTTGAACCGTTCGCTCATCAGCGCCGCCTGCTGCGCCTTGCTGGCCCTGTCCGCCTCCGCGCTGCACGCGCAAACGCCCGCGACCTCGACCTCGACCTCGAACACTGTGCCCGTGTCCGGCATCGACGTCACAACGCTGGATCCGGCCGTCAGCCCCAAGGCCGATTTTTACGGCTACGTCAACGGCGTGTGGACCCGCAACACGGAAATCCCGGCCGACAAATCGACCTGGGGCACGTATATCGAGCTGCGCGAAATCGCCCAGGGCCAGTTGCGCGCGCTGATCGAGGATACCCTCAAGCATCCCGGCAAGGCCGGCAGCGATACCCGCAAGATCGCCGACCTCTACACCAGCTTCATGAACCACAAGGCCCGCGACGCCGCCGGCTTCAAGCCGCTCAAGGCCGAGCTGGCGCGCGTGGCCGCCATCCGGGACAAGCGCGACTTGCCGGCGCTGTTGGCCGACCTGCAGCGCGTGGGCATCCAGACGCCGTTTTCGGCTGGCGTGGCGCCCGACGCGCAAGACCCCGAGCGCTACACGATCAACGTCAGCCAGTCCGGCCTGGGCCTGCCCGACCGCGACTACTACCTGAAGGACGACGACGCCCGCCTCAAGGCCACGCGCGACAAGTACGTGCAGCATATCGCCGCCATGCTGGCGCGCAGTGGCGACCAGCAGGCCGGCGCCCACGCCGCCCAGGTGCTCGACATCGAAACCCGCCTCGCCGGCGCCCAGTGGACCCGGGTGCAGATGCGCGATCCCGTCAAGTCGTACAACCGCGTGGACTTCGACAAATTCCATGCGCTGGCGCCCGCGTTCGACTGGCAGGCGTACTTCAAGGCGGCCGGTTACGCCGGCAAGGAAACCTCGGCCGTGGTGCGCCAGCCCAGCTTCCTGACCGGTTTTTCCGAGACCGTGGCAGCCGTGCCGCTCGACGCCTGGAAAAGCTATCTGAACTGGCGCATCGTCGAAAGCTATGCGGCTTACCTGGACAGCGCCACCGTCCGCGAGCGCTTCGCGTTCGAGGGCACCACGCTGCGCGGCACGCCGCAAAGCGAGCCGCAGTGGCAGCTGGCGCTGCGCTTCACCGACGGCGCGCTCGGCGATGCAGTCGGCAAGAAATACGTGGACATGTACCTGCCGCCGGAAACCCGGCCGCGCGTGATGGCCATGTTCGATAACTTCGTGGCGTCGTTCAGGGACGGCATCGAACACCTGGACTGGATGGGCCCGGAGACCAAGAAGGAAGCGCAACTGAAGCTCGCTGCGCTGAAGCCGAAGATCGCGTATCCCGACTCATGGCGCGACTATAGCGCCATGACCACCCAGCCGAACGACCTGATCGCCAACGTGCGGGCGGCGCGCGCGTGGAGCCGCCAGAACAACCTCGAAAAACTCGGTCAACCGGTGGACCGCGACGAATGGTCGATGACGCCGCAAACGGTGAACGCCAGCTACAGCCCGGCGCTCAATTCGATCACGATCCCGGCCGCCATCCTGCAGCCGCCGTTCTTCAACGTCAAGGCGGAAGACGCGGTCAACTACGGGCTGCTCGGCATCACGTTCGGCCACGAGATCAGCCATGCGTTCGACGATTCGGGCAGCCAGTACGACGCCAGGGGCCGCCTGCGCAACTGGTGGACGCCGGAAGACCGCGCCGCCTTCAAGGCGCGCGCCGCCGGCCTGGTCAGGCAGTACGGCGCGTACAGCCCGGTACCGGGCTACCACATCAATGGCGAGCTGACGCTGGGCGAAAACATCGGCGACAATTCCGGCCTGTCGCTCACGCTCAAGGCCTACCAGCGCTCGCTGAACGGCAAGCCGTCGCCGGTGCTCGACGGTCTGACCGGCGCGCAGCGCCTGTACATCGGCTTTGCCCAGAAGTGGCGCGCCAAGCTGCGGCCCGAAGCGGCAATCGCCCAGATCAAGAGCGACCCGCATTCGCCCGGCGAATTCCGCGCCAAGGGCACGGTCATGAACCAGCCCGGCTTTTACGAAGCGTTCGACATCCAGCCGGGCGACCCCATGTATCTGCCGCCCGAGCAGCGCGTGATCATGTGGTAATGGCATAAGCGGTTCTATCGGGAAGCCGCGCGATTGCCCCAGTCGCGCGGCTTTTTCACGTTCATCGGCGTAGTATTCGGCTTGGTAATTGACTTCGTATTGTTCCAGGAGGAGAGCGACGATGAACAAGAACACCATCTGCCTGTGGTACGACCATGACGCCCAGCAGGCCGCGCAATTTTATGCGGCGACCTTTCCCGACAGCTCGGTCGACGCCGTCTTCCATGCGCCCACCGACTACCCCGGTGGCAAAGCCGGGGACGAGCTGACCGTCCTGTTTACCGTGTGCGGCGTTGCCTGCATGGGCTTGAATGGCGGCGACGCGCCTTTCCAGCACAGCGAAGCTTTTTCCTTCCAGATCGCCACTGAAGACCAGGCCGAGACCGACCGCTACTGGGACGCCATCATCGCCAACGGCGGCGCGGCCCACGTGTGCGGCTGGTGCAAGGACCGCTGGGGCATCTCGTGGCAGATCACGCCCCGGATACTGACCGAGGCGCTGGCGCGGGGCGGGGACGTGGCCGCGCGGGCATTCACGGCCATGATGGGCATGCAGAAGATCGACGTGGCGCGGATCGCGGCGGCAGTGGCGGGGGACCGGACGTAATACGCGCTGCCAGCACCGCGGGGGCCAGCCGTCAGATCGAAATGATCCCGCGCTTGAGGGCGATCGTCACGGCGTGCGTGCGGTCGTTGGCGGCCAGCTTGGACAGCACGTTTTTCATGTGCGCCTTCACCGTTTCTTCCGAAATCGACAACTGCTCGGCAATGCGGCGGTTGGAGTTGCCGCCGGCGGCGTGGTTCAGGACTTCCATTTCGCGCGGGCTCAGCGGGCCTTGGCCCATGTGCTGGGCCAGCTCCATGGCGATTTCGGGCGGGATGCGGCGCTGGCCGATGTGCACGCCGCGCACGGTATCGAGCAGCTCGCGGCGCAGGGTGCTCTTGAGCAGGAAACCGGCAGCGCCGGCTTGCACCGCGCGCAGAATCTGGGCGTCGCCCTTGTAAGTGGTGAGCATGATCACGCGTGCGTCGCTGTGTTCGCCACGGATGCGCTGCAGCGCGGTCACGCCGTCCATTTCCGGCATGGCGATATCCATGATGGTGACGTCGGGACGCAATTCCTGGTAGCGTTCGACGGCTTCCCGTCCATTGCAGGCTTCGCCTGCCAGACGCATATCGTCCTGGCTGGAAATGGCTTCGCCCAGACCGGCGCGCAGCAGCGGGTGGTCATCGACGACAAGCACGGAAATCGGGCGTGGAGGTTCCATATTGTAACGAGTGCTATGTTCCAAAGGAATTTTTACTTTTTTAACTAGGTGACGCTGGATGCGAATGGGAATGAAGTGCAGTGCAACACAAAGTATGCTACGTCGGAAAGAATGGCACAATAGTCAATCGTGCAAATGACGTTTGCACATTCCGCAAAGTTAGTATTTGGAGAATAATTTGATCGACACCTTGCAATGCCTGATCGCCGTGATCGAGCAGCACAGCCTGTCCCGCGCGGCGACCACGCTGGACCTGTCCGTGTCGTCGGTGTCGCGCAAGCTCGACGCGCTGGAAGCGCAGCTGGGCGCGCGCCTGCTGGTGCGCAGTTCGCGCCACGTGGTGCTGACCGACGCCGGTGAGCGCTTTTTGCCGCGCGCCCGCAATATGCTGGCCGAACTGGCGGAAGGCATGGCAGCAGTGCAGGAGCCCACCGACGAGCCGCGCGGCGTGCTGACGGTCACGGCGCCGGCCGCCTTCGGACGGCTGCACATGGCGCCTGCGATTGCCAGCTTCCTCGAGCGCTACCCCTTGATCGAGGTGGAGCTGCACGTGAGCGACAGCGTGGTGGACCTGGCCGCGCACCGGGTCGATGTGGCCGTGCGCGCCGGCGTGTTGCCGATGGGCGACCTGGTTGCCACCCGGCTGGCGCCGCAAAACCGGGTGGTCAGCGCCAGCCCTGGATATCTGCAACGGCATGGCTGGCCCAGGTCGCCCGAGGAATTATTGCAGCACCAGTGCCTGAGCATGGTGGGACCGTCGCCGCGCGCGTGGTGGCGCTTCGATGGCGTCAACCACAACCAGCCGCTGCCGGTCACCAGCACGCTGCGCTGCGACGACGCCGACACGCTGATGCACGCGGCCCTGGCCGGCGGCGGGCTGATCCACCTGGCCAACTGGCTGGTGAGTGAGGCCATCGTGGCGGGCACGCTGGTGCCCGTGTTTCCCATGGTGCCGCTGTTGCGCGGCGTCGCCGCGCGGCAGGATCCCGGTGGCTCCGCGATACACGCGGTGCATATGCCGGGCCGGTCCAACCAGGCCAAGGCGCAGCTGCTGGTCAGTCACTTGAAGGAATTTTTCGGCGAGCCGCCGTATTGGGATATCGCGATGGAAGAAGCGGGGGCGGCCGCAGGGCTCGCCCCGTGATGCAGAAGTACAGCTAACTTACAACCCGCGGCGAGGTCGCTGCGGGCACCGCATCAGTTCCACTCGTCGCCGCCGGCATCGCCGCCGCCCGCGCCGCCGTCGTCCCAGCCGCCGCTCACGCCGAAGTCGCTGCCGCCCATGTCATCGTTCTGCACGATGTTGCTGCGGTTCGGGTCTTCGTAAATGATGTCGTTGCGGCCGCCATCGGTGGCGCCGCTGCTGGCTGCGTCATGGTAGCCGCCGAACTGGCGGGCAATCGCTTCCGCTGCCACGAAGCCGGCGCCGACCGCCGCACCGGTCGCCAGGCCGCCCATGATGCGCGAGCCCATGCCGCTACCTTGCGGCTGGCCCTGCGGATAACCCTGCTGCGGGTAGCCCTGTTGCGGATAGCCGCCGGGTGGATAGCCGGGAGCCGGCGGATTGCCGGGGTTGTAGCCGGGGTTGAATCCGCCAGCGTTGCCCGTGTTGCCCATGCCGCCGCCCAGTTGTTGCTGCTGGCGCCGCTGCATGAAGCGCGATACCACGAAAATGAAACCGACCAGCAGGCCGCCCATCAGCAGCACGCTGCCCCAGGGGATGCCGGGGCTGCTCTCGGGCGCGTTGGCGTAGCCGCCGTTACCGCTGTTGCCGTAACTGGTTTTGGCAGGTGCCGGCTGGCGCGCGTGCGCGCCGGCATTGCCAGCGCCGTTCGCTTCGCCCTTGGCGATCAGCGCCTTGAGGTTGCTGACGGCGCCCGCATTCACTTTGGGCAGGCCGGGAGAGATCCTTTCGGCGGTGGCCAGCGATTGCTGGGCCGCAGCGAATTTGCCCTGCTTGGCCAGCAACTCGGCTTCCACGAAGTGGGCCGTGGCGCTGTTCGGATGCTCCTTGAGCACCTGGTCCATCATGGTTTGCGCCTCGGCATATTTGCCCGCTTCGGCCGCAACGTACACGTCGTGCACGGTAGGCGCAGCGGCAAATGCCGGCGCCGACAGCGCCAGCGTGGTGGCCAGCACGATGCTGCTGGCAAGGGAAGCGCGGTTCGGTTGTTTCATGATCGGTCTCCTATGGGGATGCGCCCAAGATAGAGCCAGTTTAGGCTATTTTCAAGTGGCCGCTGGTGCGTTGCACCACAAAGCGCGCTGCATTGCTGACGGTTTCGGCAAGGTCAGGCGCCCTTGACCGCGCCGATGTAGCGGTCGATCACGGTCGGCAACACCGTGAGCGGCACGCCGCAGCTCTGCACCAGCGCGTCGTTGAACGCAGCCAGTTCAAAGCGCGCGCCCAGTGCGGCCCGTGCGCGTTCGCGCTGGCGCAGGATCTCGTTGTGGCCCACCTTGTAGCCGCACGCCTGGCCCGGCGACACGCTGTAGCGGTCGATCTCGCTGGTCATGGCCGCTTCGCCGCGTCCCGTGTTCTCGACCAGGAAGCGGATCGCCTGCTCGCGGCTCCACTTCATGCCGTGGATGCCGGTATCGACCACCAGCCGGCACGCGCGGAATTGCTGCGCCTGCAGATAGCCGATCTGGCTGAACGGGTCTTTCGCGTACAGGCCCAGTTCGTCGACCAGCTGTTCTGCGTACAGCGCCCAGCCTTCGATGAACGCGTTAAAACCGATCAGCGACGACATCAGCGGCAGCTGCTCGTGGTGCTCGGCCAGGTAGGCGCCCTGGAACGCGTGGCCCGGCAAGCCTTCGTGCGCGGTCAGCGTGGCCAGTTCCTGCTTGGGCCACAGCGTGGTGGATTTCAGGTTGATGTAATAGATGGCCGGACGCGAGCCGTCGAGCGACGCAAAGTTCATGTAGCCGAGCGGTGCGCCGGCCTCGATATCGGTGGGCACGCGCTTGATTTCCAGCGGCACCTTGAGGTTCATGCGCGAAATCTTCGGCATCAGGTCGCGGATTGCTTCCACCCGCTCGTTGCAGA